>WGAT01000057.1 GCA_015494715.1 Campylobacterota bacterium | reverse complement strand
TTGGCGAGGCTTTTGGACAAAGCTTTGGCAGACGCCGTCAAGAGGAGAAGTATCCGCTTGATTTGGGTTTGGAATTGACCATTAGCTTTAAAGACGCTCTCTTTGGCGCCCAAAAAGAGATAGAGTATAGCTATAAAGTGCCTTGCGAGGCTTGTAAAGGCACTGGCGCCAAAGATGGCAAACTCTCCGCATGTCCAGAGTGTCAAGGCAGAGGTCAGATCTACTATCGACAAGGTTTTATGACTTTTTCTCAAACTTGTCCTAGATGCGGTGGCAGTGGGGAAGTGGCCACGCAAAAATGTGCAAAATGTTACGGCTATGGATACGAGACCAAACACGAAAAGATTACGATCCAAATCCCCGAGGGAGTAGATTCTGGCAACCGCATCCGAGTACAAGGCAAAGGCAATGTCTCATCTTCTGGCAAACGAGGAGATCTGTATATTACCATCTATGTGGAAGAGGATGAGCACTTTATACGCCACAACGACGATATCTACCTTGAAGTCCCCATATTTTTCACAAAAGCCTTGCTTGGCGAGAGCATTACTATCCCAACCCCACGAGGAGAAAAGGAGCTCAAACTCCATACAGGCACAAAGGATAAAGAGCAGTTTATTTTTAAAGGCGAGGGATTTAAAAATCCCAGAACCGGCCGCATAGGCAACCTCATCGCCCAAGTTAAGCTTATTTTTCCCACCAAACTCACCCAAGAACAACGCAGTTTGTTAGAAAAACTCCAAGAGAGCTTTGGCGTACAGAGCAAACCCCACGAGGAGAAATTCTCCTCACTTTTTGATAAAGTCAAAAGCTGGTTTAAAAAATAAAAGGGGCAAAAGGCACTCTTGCCCCATAACGATAAAGTTTTGGCGAAACGCTAAATTCTGATATCGATGTGATATTTTCGCTTTTTATAATAGGCTAACGCAATAATGAAAAAGACTATGCCCACGGCCCAGTAGACCCATGTAGGAATCGGTACCGGATCGCCTTGGGCATAGGAGTGCATGCCGCTAAGATAGAAATTGACCCCAAAATAGGTCATGAGGACACTCGAGTAGCCCAAGAGCGCTAAAACATTGTACAAAAAGAGGCGATTGAGCCCGGGGACCAATCTAATATGCTCGATCGCCGCATAGACCAGGATCGTCACCGCAGCCCATGTCTCCTTGGGATCCCATCCCCAGTAGCGTCCCCAGCTCTCATTGGCCCACACACCGCCCAAAAAGTTTCCAATAGTCACTAGCACAAGGCCTATGATGAGGCTCATCTCACCGATATAGGTGAGCTCTTTGAAAGTGAGCACCATCATCTGTTTGTTGTTGTCGTTGAGGAATATAAAAAGCACCAGCACCACAAAAGCCAGCAGCGCCGCAAGCCCCAAAAATCCATAACTGGCCGTAATTACCGAGACATGGATCATGAGCCAATAGGATTTGAGCACGGGTACGAGATTGGTGATCTGCGGATCCATCCAGTTCAGATGTGCCACAAAGAGGATGAGCCCACCCAGCAGTGCCGTGGCCGCAAAGGCGATGGGGCTTTTCTTGGCAAAGAAAAAGCCGGCTAAAATCGTAGCCCAAGAGATATAGACCATCGACTCGTATCCATTGCTCCACGGGGCGTGGCCCGCTACATACCAACGAAGAATCATCCCAAAAGTGTGGGCCAAAAATCCCAAAAAGATAAGCACTACCCCAATCTTGACCACAGGGCCTATCTTGATCCTTGGATTGATGAGATTGGCCAAAATCAGCACCAAGAGCGTAAAGCCGATGAGCATATAGTATGGCACCAAACGGTTGAAGATATCGAGCTTGTTATAGAGGAGCTCCGCTTTGATCTTCGTCTTGGAGGGCATCACCGCAGCGCCATAGTACTTTTGATAGTCGGCGATCACCTTAAGAGCCTTATCTGCCTTGCTCCAGTCCCCGCTTTTGATACCCTCATCCACACTTTGAAAATAACTGGCCATGATGAGGCGCACCAGCTGACTCTCCTTTGGCGGGAAACTTTGGATCGCTTCGATAGGTGAGACCCACTTGCCGTTTTTGTCATGGGGATTTGGGATGATACGCAGCAGTGCCCCGGTATAGACCATATAGGCCACATTGACCCGCTCGTCCACTTTGATCAGATCCTTGTCCAGCTGATTGCGTTTGGCCGGCTTTTTGGCCATTGCCTTTTGAACGAGGGAGGTGAGTTTATAGCTTTGATTGGCATCGAAAAAGTCCTCGAATTTGGCGTATTTTTGCGTGGACTTGAGGCCAATGAGCTTTTTGATATAGGGATGATGCACATAGATCATAGGGATCTTTTGAAAGATCTCGGGCTCTATCGTCATCCCCAAAAAGTATTGATTGGGATCTAATCTATAGAGCTCTTCACTTCTGGCGATTTTGGCCAAAATCTGCCTGGAGAGGGTATCGATTGGCTCTATGCGTCCCCCGTTGTCTTGCACCAAAATCTTGGCTCCAAATTTATCGGCGTGGCCTCGGTCTATTTTATGCGCCTGGGCTATGGGGTCCGCTGCCCATAAATGTATCCCCATCCCCACAAAGAGCAGCAGTGAGGTCATTGTAGTCTTTAAAAGCATCTGACGCTCTTGTTGGACTTTTTTGGTCAGTCTCGCTAGTTTTTGAAAACGGCTTTGGGGCATAAAGAAGTGCAGCAGCATCCCAAGAGCCAGCAAAAAGTAGCCGATATAGGTGATGAGCGTCCCCGGGTCGTGGTTGACGGAGAGAATGGTACCCTTTTCGTCCATATCATACGAGCTTTGGAAGAAACGATACCCTCTGTAATCGAGTACATGGTTCATATAGATGCGGTACGGAAAGCTCTTGTGCTTGTCAATCACGATTACCTCGCTGGCATAGGAGCTGGGACTCATCGATCCTGGATAACGCTCTAGCTGAAAATCTTTAAGCTTCAAGGCAAAGGGGAGCGTTATGCGCTTGGCTCCATAGGCGAGCGTGATATCTAAATCCCCGATCTTTGTATGCACCGGCTCCCCCTCTACCCCACTTTTGCCAAAGAGTTCCACCCGTTTTTGGCCATGGGGTGTCTTGATCCTAAAGATCAGAAGATCTTTATTTGGGCTATTTTTGGCCAAAGGATTGAGGCTTTTGATCTCTTTTTTGGCGTGGGAGTAGAAGTTTTTGAGGACTAGATTGAGTCCGGCGATAGAGTGCAAGCGACGCTTTTGCAGCACGATAGGCTGGTTGGCTGGATATTCCGATCGACTCATATCGGCCATATCCATAGTTTGGATTGGATAGGGAGCTGTAAGGGTGAGCTTGCCATCTTGGAGGCTGAGCTTGATGAGAGGTTTATCGGTGGTGACATTGGTATCGAAAGCGATCACCGCATCACCGATATCCAGATACTCCCCTTGCAAAAAACTCTTTTGGATCCGTCCCCCCTCGCTACCTGAGAGCACCAGCTCCACACCTGCTGGCCCCTTTTTAGTTGGTACGAGCTGTTCTTTGGCGTTTGGTAGATACTTCTCTAGCTCGATCTGCACCTTTTCGCCACCAAAGTCGATGGTACGCTTCCAGTGGTTGGATCCAAGCTTGCTCAGATACAGAGGCTCCTCGTAGTGGTAGTATTTGCCATCCTTTTTGATAGTGAGCTGTAGGTAGTTGCGAGCGCTGAGGATGGTGTTGGAGACGCCTCCTTCTCTGATGTGCATCGTCCCTTCGTATCCAAAATACCTGGTGATGGCGGCACCTACGAGGATGATCAAAAAGGACAAGTGGAAAAGCCCCGTGAAAAATTTCTCGCGGCGAAAGAGGCGGAAGCGAAAGATGTTGTACAAAAGATTGAGTCCCAAAAGCACCAGCAAAATCTCGAACCACTTGGCGGTATAGACCAGCGCCCAAGCGGTTTGGGAGCCGTAATCGTTTTCGATGAAGGTGGCTATCCCGATACTGGCGGCAAAAAGAAGCATCATGATGATGGCCGATTTTATGGAGAAGAATGCTTTTTGCAATCTTTTGAGCATGAACGACCTTTTTATGGATTATGTTATTGTAGTGGAGTTTGCCAAATTTACTTAATCCTTTTTTAGTTATCTTCGTTTTTTGAAGTTATTTTAATTCTCCCCACCGTTTGGCGATCCCTACGGAGCAGCGTATGGGCACCTCCAGCTTATAGACATTTTCCATCACATGCCGTAGATGTCTAGCCATATCCTCCGCTTGAGACTCTTGGATCTCAAACACCAGCTCATCGTGTATCTGCAAAAGCATAGAAGCCTTTGGGCGCTCTTTTTGCAACATCCCATCGATATCTCGCATAGCAAGCTTTATCAAATCGGCCGCACTCCCTTGGAAGAGCGTGTTGATCGCCTCTCGCAAAAAAGAGGCGAGCTTTGCCCCCGAAGCGCTGGCAAAATCGAAGTATCGTCTGCGTCCGAGCAGCGTTTCTACATATCCGTGGCTTTTGGCAAACTCTTCTATGGAGCGTAGATACTCTTTGACGGTTGGAAAAGAGCGAAAATAGTTTTGGATGATCTGCTTGGCCTCTTTGGACGAAATACCCAAAGTTTGGGCAAGCTTACGGCTGCCCATACCATAAATGAGGCCAAAGTTGATACTTTTGGCCACATTTCGCATCTGCTGGGCCCGCTCCTGACCAAAGAGCTTGATGGCAGTCTCTAGATGGATATCACGATCTTCTTGGAAAGCTTGCACGAGAACCGGGTCTTTGCTAAAGTGAGCAAGCAACCTCAGCTCTATTTGGGAATAGTCGATCCCTACAAGCCTGTATCCCTCCTCGGCGATGAATCCTTGACGGATCTGGCGTCCAAGCTCCGTTTTGATGGGAATGTTTTGCAAATTTGGATTTTTGCTCGCAAGCCTGCCAGTCGCCGTCCCCGTCTGAATAAAAGTGGTATAGATACGATGTTTGGTATCCTTTTTAGCATAGTTGATCAAAGGATCGATATAGGTGGATTTGAGTTTAAAAAGCTCTCGATATTCTAAAATTTTTTCGACGAGGGGATGTTTGCCCTTGAGCGTCTCTAACGTAGCCTCGTCGGTACTATAGCCCGTCTTTGTCCGTTTAAGCGGCGGGAGAGAGAGCTTCTCAAAAAGGAGCCGAGCAAGCTGCTTGGTGGAATTGATGTTGAATTTCTCACCTGCGAGCTCATAGATCTCTTGGATCAAATCTTCTAAGCGTCTGGCAATGTCGCTTTGGAGCTTCTCAAAAAAAGGGATATCGATCTTGATGCCGGCTCGCTCCATATCGATGAGGATATTGACCAAAGGAAACTCCACCTCTTTCGCCTCATCCAACAAATAAGCGATACCACGACTCTTAAACTGATCCAAAAGCTCAAAATAGAGCCAATAGGTCATCACCGCATCCTCGGCGGCATACACGCAAGCTCTCTCTATAGGTACGCCGCTAAAATCCTCCCCTTTTTTGATTGTCTCTTTAAAACTGATCATATCGTAATCAAAAAAGCGCTTGGCCAGACTCTCAAGCCTAATACTGCTTTGAGGATCGAGCAGCCAAGCCAAAATCATCGTATCGGCAAACTCTTTTGCCCTTGGCAGTCCATAGCGGTACAAGAGTCCAAGATCAAATTTAAGATTATGGCCTACAATTTTATAATTGAAAAGTTTGCGTATGGCCTCCAGCCCATCCTCTAAAGCCACCTGTTCTCCTACCCCCAAATAGTTGTGTCCAATAGGCACATAGTACGCACTCTCCCCTTGCCAAGCAAAACTAAACCCTACGAGATTGGCTTTTTTGGTATCAAGCCCATCCGTCTCCGTGTCAAAAGCCACGATGGCCCCATCTGGAATCTGCTCGATCGCCTCAAACAGCTTTTTTTTGCTATCTAGGCATATCGCTTTGAACTCCTTTTGTCGTTTTGGTCTCTCAAGCAAGGGATCTTGCTCTATTTTTCGCAAAACCGCCGTGATGTCAAATTTGATCAGCTCGTCGGCGATAGCGACAAGAGGATGGATCCTTGGCACACAATAGCTTTGTACATCGCAGCTTTGTACGGCTCTATCATTGAGCAGCACGAGCCTCTTACTCCTCAAAGCGCTCTGTTTTCCCTCCTCCAAAAGCTTACGCACGCGTAAGGGCTCTACTTTTTCCAAATTATCATAGATGGCTTCTAGGGAGCCAAATCGATCGAGCAGTTTTGCCGCCGTCTTTGGACCGATGCCCCGCACACCTCCAATATTGTCCGCACTATCTCCCACCAATGCCAAATAGTCGCCGATGCGTTTTGGGGGTACGCCAAACTTTTTAAAAGCTTTTTGCTCATCTATCTCTTCTTTGCGTATTGGATTATACAGCACGACACGCCCGTCTTCAATTAGCTGGTAAAGATCTTTGTCGTGGCTGACAATAACCACTTTGATCTCTTCTTTTGCGTTCTCCTTGGCACATCGCACTAAAGAGGCAATAATATCATCAGCCTCCATCCCCTCTTGAGAAAGAGTGGCAAATCCCATCTTTTTGATCCACTCAATGGCTATGGAAAGCTGCTCTTTAAGCTCTTGGGGCGGCTCTGGACGCTGAGCCTTGTAGCTAGGATCTATTTGTGTACGAAAGCTTGGCCCCTCGCTATCAAGAGCAAAGACTATGTAATCGCTCGTATGCTCGCTCACCAAAGAGTTTATGAAATTGGCAAATCCAGTTAGGAGTCCTGTGGGAAAGCCATCTTTGCTTTTGAGTGGAGGCAGTGCGTGAAAACTACGAAAAAGAAAACCAAAGGTATCAATCACCATCAATGTCTTCATATCCACCCTTTTTGCCCCCGATTATAGCACACGAAACAGGGCACTTTTTAGTACAATACTCTTTGCGACTCAAATCAAAAGATACAAATCAAGAAAGGAGGAAAGTAGGCGCTCTCCTCTCCGCCTTAAAAGGCGAGGTCTACGAACGCTGAAAATTATTGATGAAAAAAATAATAGCATTTTGTCTTTTTGCTTTGACGCTTTTGGCATCCCAATGGAGGCAGAGCAACATCCTAGCCATCGATAAAGTCATCACAACTTATCAAAACAGGCTCCACTGCCTAAAGACTCAAGAGGCGATCGCTTGTATCCAACGCTTTCCTCAAGACCCTCGCAGCGACGCCTTGGCAAAAACTTTTGCCATGAGTTTCCCAAAAGCCTTTTATGTCAATAAACTGCAGCGAGATATCCAACTTTTACGGCGACAAAAACTCTGCTACGGCAAAGCCCTCAGCCAAGAAGAGGCCAAAAAGTGCGCTATAAATCCACGATAGCCTCTATCGCCTCTTCTAGTTTCTCCACATCCAATCCCTCTTTGGCCGCAATCGTTTTGGCAATATATTGGCTTATGGGCGCTAAAGGTTTATTGACCGGTACGGCCCTTTTGACGATATGCAGCGCCAAACTCGACTCTTTGATGTCTTCGGGAGCCCTTTCGTATCTGTCGCTATACTCTATGACCTTACACAGAGTCTGCTCCATATGCCAATGTTCAAATATCTTTGCCGTCACCTCTCCCGCACTCGCCCCAACAAAAAAACGCTCCACCTCGGCCACATCGTCGTTTATCTCCAACTCTTGCCGAAACTGCTCCACCCAATGCTCCCGCAAAATCTCATCGGCTATTAAAATCTTGCCACTCTCTTGCAAAAAAGCGGCCAAGGATAAAAAGCTCACTTTATGGGGGTTCACTTTTTTATACCATCTCTCCATCAAAAAACTTTGCAACTGAGAGATATGAGCAAACTGCTCGGCGTTGATGCCGTAAGGTTCCATATTTGGATTGAGCACCTTTTTAAGGGAATTTTCCAGTACGATGGCTCGCACGCCAGAGAGCCCCAAAATACTGATGGCATGCTGCAAAGAGTCGATTCTTTTAGGAAAGCTGTAAAAAGAGGAGTTGACTCTTTTAAGCACGTTGGCCACGATCATCGGGTCTTGTTCCAAAATTTTAGCTATTTGCTTAATCGTAACATTTTCGTCTCTGTATGCCGCCTCAAACTCTTGTAAAGTTTTTGGCAAGGGGGGTAAAGCCTCTATCCTTTCGATAATGCTCTCTTTCATTGCTTTCCTTTCAACTCTTTGGCTAAAAATCGGCCCGTAAAACTTCTTGTACTCCTCCAGCTTTGCGCGACCTCCTCAGGCGTTCCCACGGCAATGACCTCTCCTCCTTTACTACCGCCCTCGGGGCCCATATCGATGATATAATCGGCGTTTTTAATGACATCAAGATTATGCTCAATGACAATGACGCTGTTGCCAAGCTCCACAAGATGGTGCAGCACTTTAATCAAACGATCCACATCCCCAAAGTGCAGTCCAGTCGTAGGCTCGTCAAGGATATACAAAGTATTGCCCGTATCTCTTCGGCTAAGCTCCTTGGCCAGTTTGATACGCTGAGCCTCCCCACCACTAAGAGTCACCGCATTTTGGCCAAGGGTGATGTAGCCAAGGCCGACCTCTTGCAAAGTCTTGAGCTTTTGGCGGATTTTAGGAATAGAGTCAAAAAATTCCAACGCCTCATCTACGCTCATATCCAACACGTCGGCGATATTTTTGCCCTTGTAAAGCACCTCTAGGGTCTGCTCGTTGTATCTGCGTCCTTTACAGGCGTCGCATTTGATCATAATGTCTGGTAAAAAGTGCATCTCAATTTTAAGCTCCCCCTCACCTCGACACTTCTCACATCTGCCACCTTGGACGTTAAAGCTAAAGCGTCCGGGTCCATACCCTCGCAGCTGTGCCTCTTTGGTCTTGGCAAAAAGCGCTCTAATCTCGTCCATCACTCCGGTGTAGGTAGCCGGATTGCTTCTAGGGGTTCTACCGATGGGGCTTTGGTCCAAATAGATCACCTTATCAAGCTGCTCTAGCCCATCAATTCTTACGCCGGCTACTTTTCGTACCTTTTTGGCGTGGTTGAGAGCCTCCTTGGCCACAGGCAGCAGGGTCTGAAGTACCAGCGAGCTCTTACCGCTTCCGCTCACCCCCGTTACGACTACAAAATTTCGCAAAGGGAAGCGGACACTAAGGTCTTTGATGTTATTGATCGTTACACCCTCTAAATGCAACCACTCCTCTTGAGGACGCCGATAAAAATATTCTATCTTTTTTTTGCCGTTTAAGTAACGGGCCGTAAGAGTATCACTTTTTTTGAGCTCCTCCACGCTCCCGGCAAAAACGACCTCACCCCCAAATTTTCCAGCTCCGGGCCCGATATCTACCACATAGTCCGCCGCTTCGATAGTCTCCTTGTCATGCTCCACGACAATGAGGGTATTGCCCTTTTTTTGAAGATTTTTTAAGGTTCTAATAAGCCGTAGGGTATCGCGCTCGTGCAGTCCGATACTTGGCTCGTCCAGCACGTACATCACGCCCGTAAGTCCGCTGCCGATCTGACTGGCTATTCGGATGCGCTGCGCCTCTCCGCCGCTGATAGTTCTGGCGTCTCGTCCTAAACTCAAATATCCAAGCCCCACATCTACCAAAAAAAAGAGCCGCTCTTGGATCTCTTTGAGTACCGGCTGTGCGATAGTGCGCTTTTGGTTTGAGAGATAGTCGAAATTACTCTCATCGGCAAAAAAGGCGTAAGCATCTTCGATAGGCATATCAAGTAGCTCTCCTATCCCTTTGTCGGCCACTTTGACGGCAAGACTCGAAGCCTTAAGACGATGCCCTGCGCATTGATCGCACACTTTCTCGCTCATATATTCGTTTAGGTCTTTCATCTCTTTAAACATATCATACGCGATTTTGACAACTCCGGGCCACCGACGGGTGAGGCGGTGTTTTTTCCAACTAAAGGTAACGGAAATAGGGGCTCCGTACAAAATCGCTTTCTTTTGATGCTGCGTAAGTTTTTCGTAGGGCACGCTCGTATCGATCCCCTCCGCTTCGCAAAAGGCCTTGAGAAAACTGAAGTAGTAGCTTTTGTTGTAGCCGTATAAGATCTTGATGGCTCCTTTTTCGATACTCTTGTGCTCCTCGATAATCTTGGTAAGATCGAGGGTATATCGGACGCCTAGCCCATCACAGGCTGTACAGGCCCCTTTGGGAGAGTTGAAAGAAAAGCTCAATGGCTCTAAAGGCTCAAAACTGATCTTACAATCAAAACAAGCCAGATGCTCGCTAAAGTGCAAATGCTTTGGAGTAGCCACCTCATCGGCATTGAGGATATCGATCTCCACCTCTCCAAAACTAGTCGTAAGCGCCTTTTCGATATCTTGCGCTATTCGAGTACGGCTGGAGCTCTTCATCACCACCCTATCTACCACCGCTTTGATAGTGTGTTTTTTGGTTTTTGAGAGCTCGATCTCCTCATCAAGGCGCACCATCACCCCATCGATCATCGCCCGTACAAACCCTTTTTGGCGTAAGCTCTCCAGCATTTGGGCAAAGCTGCCTTTTTTCTCTTTTACAAGAGGTGCCATAATAACCATTTTGGCCCCCTCAGGGAGTTTGAGCACCTCTTGTATGATATCGCTTGGAGTCATCTGCGAGATGGGTTTGCCGCATTTGTGGCAGTGCTGCGTCCCCACTCTAGCAAACAATAAACGCAAATGGTCATAAATCTCGGTAATCGTACCAACGGTCGATCTTGGATTTTTGCTCGTACTCTTTTGCTCGATGGCAATAGCAGGCGTAAGCCCCTCGATCTTATCCACATCGGGTTTGTCAAGCCTATCCAAAAACTGTCTAGCATAGCTTGAAAGGGATTCGATATAGCGCCGCTGTCCTTCGGCATACAAAGTATCAAAAGCCAGCGTCGATTTACCGCTACCTGAAAGCCCGGTAAAGACGATAAGTGCATTTTTGGGCAGCTCTAGATCGATATTTTTGAGATTGTGCTGCTTTGCTCCAAAAATTTTGATTTTATCCATACAACTCCTCTAAAAAAATACTTTTTTTATAACCAAGAGCAAAATAATCGAGTAGATCACAATCAACGCCTTTTTAAATCGCTTCCTATCGGTTCTATGCGCCAGTTTGATGCCAAAATAGACTCCTGCTAGCGAAGAGACCCCTACCAAAAATCCGTGCCAATAGTCGATGTGTCCAAAAAGACTCAGACTCACAAAACCGCTAATAGAGGAGAAAATCACGAAGAAAAGCCCCATAGAAGCCGCTTTTTTCACATCCATATGGAAAAATCCGACCAAAATGGGCGTTACTAAAATAGAGCCTCCCACGCCGATACTAATGGCAAAAAGCCCTATAACCAATCCCACACCAAAAAGAAGAGGGGCGGGCAAATCCTTACTAGCCCCCTCATAGCTTACGGGGGCTTTGAAAAAGCGATACATGGCAAAAAGAACAAAACCTAAAAACATCCACTCTAATACCCGGCTTGGCACTACGCTCACAAACCATCCACTCCCCAAAGCTCCCAAAAATCCCCCAACTCCCAGAGCCAATCCCTCGTGAATTTTAAAAAGCTGCTTTTTGAAATTAAGATAGGAGCCAAACAAGGAGCTAAAGACCATCTGGGTGACCGAGATGCCTACCGCCTCTTTAATATCAAATCCCAAATACATAAGAATAGGCACCAAAATGGTACCGCCCCCGATACCAAAAAAACCCGAGAGAAATCCAACGAGGATACCTACGAAAATTAGTTCCATTTTCATACCTTTTTAATTGGCGATTATACTACAAATTCACCCTCACTTTATTCAAAGTTTATCAAATTTGCACTATAATCTGGGCACAAGAGCAAAAGGAGCGGTTTTGAAAAGAGCGGCGATACTGCTTGTAGCCCTCAATTTTTATCTTTTTGGCGCTATGATTTTAAATCTCAACGTCCAAGAACTAGAAAACAAAGTAGAGCTTATCCTTAATTTCGACATTCCGTTTGAGGGAAAGATCGTACAAAAAAAAGAGAAAGAAAAAATCATTCTTTATCTACCGGATGTCAAAATACTAGCTCCTTGGCAAAAAAAACTCAACACGACCTTTGTCTATCAACTCGAGGTACTCCCCGATAAAGGGGGCTGTGATGTTGTCATCTATACGACCCAAAAGGTTAAAATATTCGCAGCCAAGTCAAAAGACGGCTTTAGTCTTAAAATAGAGATAAAAAATCTCTCTACTCCCCCAACTACAAAAGAGTCCTCCTCCTTTAGCTCTTTTTTACGCTGGATATTTCTTATCATCACGGCAATTTTGATCTTTTTGATCGTACGAAAAAATTTTTTCGTCCCCTCTACGCCCACAAAAACCAAAACGATCTACATACAAACCCCACAAACTCCCGAATTTGAGATTAAATTTGAAAAACCTCTAGACGAACAGAATAAAATAGCCCTTATCTCTTTTAAAGGGATCGACTATCTCGTACTCATCGGCACGACCAATGTACTTCTTGGTAAATACAAAAAAGGAGAGATCGATTCGATGGAGGAGTTTGAAAACGCCATACAAGCCCAAAACATCTCTCAAGCCAAAGAGGAGAAAGAGACCAAAACACCTCCCAAAGAGGAAGAGATTTTTACCACGATTGAAGAGTATAAAAAAAAAGCCAGTGGGGGAGAACTTTAAAATAAAGGAGGAGAAATGCAGATTAGTCCCGAGGGCGTACTGACTCAACTTGGTTATCGACCAGATCCCATCCTTTTGGAGCAGTTTCAAAAAGCCGCTCAAAATACTCCTGGTTTTCAAAAAATTTTCAAACATCTTGTAACGCTCAACGACCATCTAAAAAACTATTATGGATTTGTTGCGCTCTCAAACTCAAATCCCTATTTCAAAATCAAAATAGAATCTGATGACCCAGCCGTTATCAAAAGAGCTACCGAAAAGATTCACAAATGGGCCAATAAATATAAAGTACACCTGCAAAAAGTAGATGATGCCCTTACCTATTACATCGTAGCAGTCGATTAGATTGACATACTCCCCACGCATAAATGCGGGGGATTCTGGCTTTAAGCGGGGACGCCCGACCATTGTTTAGAGCAATGGTCGGGTCTTACTTCCCCTATGCCAAGAGTCGATGCCCCGACTCTACAGATATTGATAGCGGCGTTTATGTCTCTATCGTGCATAGTTTTGCACTTTGGACATTGCCATTTTCTTGTTTTCAAATCCAATTCATCCAAAACATAGCCGCACTTTGAGCAGGTTTTGGATGAGGGATAGAATCTGTCTATCTTGATGAGATTTGTTTTATATTCCAAGATATTTACAAACTCGCTAAAGGCATAATCGCTTATCTTTTTACTCCATAGCTTTTGCATAGCCTTGATATTCAAATCCTCGATAACTACAAATTGATAGGATTTAGCTATTTGGTTGGCAAGTTTGTGGAAATAGTCCCTTCTTGTGTTGGCTATCTTGATATGAAGCTTTACCAAAGCTATTTTGGCTCTTTTGTAGTTGTTTGAGCCTTTTTTCTTTTTGGATAGGCTTCTTTGCAGTTTTTTGAGTTTTTTGAGATATGCAAGATAATATCTTGGAGCTTGAAACTGCGTAGCGTCCGAGAGCGTTAAAAAAGTTTTGAGCCCAAAGTCGATACCCACGATGTTACCCGAT
>WGAT01000056.1 GCA_015494715.1 Campylobacterota bacterium | reverse complement strand
GGGTCTTACTTCTCCTATGCCAAAGGTTGATGCCCCAACCTTAAGAAATTATACCAAAAGAGTTTCAAGGAAGACAAACTTCCTCTCAACTCTTTTGCCACCTTATATCCCCATTGATAAATCAAGGGGCTTTACGGCGAATTTTCGGTAAATATTTTTACATGTTCAAATCCATTATCTTTAAAGGCTTTCTTGGCATCATCAAGACATTGGGATAATGGTATTGTATCTATATAGTGATATTGATGGGCTGCATATTCACAAGCATATGAAAAGGAAATAGAAAAAAAAGATATGAGTAAAAAACGTTTCATCATACTCCTTTGTCCTGAAAGAAATAGTACAAATAGTACATATAAAACTATACTCATAAACTACTTATCATTTTGTAAAAGAATTGTTTCAAGCTGTTCTATATTGTCAATGCCATTTTTTTTGTCTTGCTGCCATCCCCAATTGACTTTGAGAAATCCGATTCCAGCCGTTTTGGCCGCCTCTTCGTCCGTTTTGCCGTCGCCTATGAGAAGAGTATTTTTTTTATTTGCCTTGTGCATATCCATAATCTTTTTTATCATATCCGGCGCTGGTTTGGCACGGGGCACCTCATCGCCGCAGACAATAGTATCAAAATAGTCCTTTATGCCTAAATGTGTTAATATCAGATCAGCACTTTGGCGGTATGCGTTGGTAGCAAGGGCGAGCGTGTGGTGGGGACGAAGTTTTTGGAGCAGCTCTTTGACCCCTTCGTAGAGTCTGGTTTGATTTTTATGATTGCTAGCGTAGTACTCCCTAAACCATTGTATATGGTCGGGTTGGTACTCTTGGACACCATAGAAGAATTTGGGACGATGGATAGAGGTGTCATTGACAGCTTCTAAAATTATTTCCTTTGGCATTGGGGGAAGTCCTAGTTTAGAGCGTACATGATTGATGGAATTAGCGATTATTGCGGAGCTGTCTACGAGCGTGCCGTCCATATCAAAAATGAGATGTCGTCGTGTCATTGTTGTTTGCCTTTAATCCCAAATTTGGCAAAATAGTAGTAAAATAAGCTAAATTTACGATTAAAAGAGGAAATGGATGCAAAAAATTCGAAATATCGCCGTAATCGCTCACGTCGACCATGGCAAGACCACACTGGTAGACGAACTGCTCAAACAATCAGGTACCATCGAAGCCCACAAGGAGCTGGCCGAGCGGGCGATGGACAGCAACGATTTAGAGCGTGAGCGAGGGATTACGATCCTATCCAAAAACACGGCGATCCGTTATAACGATTTTAAGATCAATATTATCGATACTCCCGGACACGCCGATTTTGGCGGAGAGGTGGAGCGAGTACTCAAGATGGTGGACGGCGTACTTTTGCTTGTAGACGCTCAAGAGGGGGTTATGCCCCAGACCAAATTTGTGGTCAAAAAGGCTATTAGCCTAGGTCTCAAGCCGATCGTAGTGATCAATAAGATCGACAAACCGGCCGCCGATCCTGAGCGGGTGGTAGACGAGATTTTTGATCTTTTCGTGGCGATGGACGCCAACGAGGAGCAGCTGGACTTCCCGATTCTTTACGCTGCGGCAAGAGACGGCTATGCCAAATGGAATCTAGAAGACGAAAACAAAGACCTCACCCCCCTTTTTGAAGCGATCATCGAACATGTCCCAGCTCCCAAAGGGAGTGCGGACAACCCTACCCAAGTGCAGGTCTTTACCCTCGATTACGACAACTACGTTGGGCGTATCGGGATCGCTCGGATTTTTAACGGACAGGTCAAACGAGGAGATGCACTGCTGCTCATTAAAGCCAATGGAGAGGAGAAAAAGGGGCGCATTACCAAACTCATCGGCTTTTTGGGACTCAATCGTCTTGAGATCGACGAGGCGGAGGCTGGTGATATCGTAGCGATTGCCGGGTTTGAGGATATTGATGTGGGCGATAGTCTCGTTGATCCCTCCAATCCCGTGCCGCTTGATCCTTTGCATATCGAAGAGCCGACTCTAAGCGTTTACTTTAGTGTCAACGACTCTCCCCTTGCGGGTCTAGAGGGCAAACATGTCACCTCCAACAAACTCAAAGAGCGGCTTTTGAAAGAGGTACAGACAAATATCGCTATGAGGGTCGAAGAGGTTGGTGAGGGCCGTTTTAAAGTGAGCGGCCGAGGGGAGTTACAGATTACGATCTTGGCCGAAAATATGAGACGGGAGGGGTATGAGTTTAGCCTCTCTAGACCTGAGGTGATCATCAAAGAAGAAAACGGTGTGCGTCTCGAGCCTTTCGAGCTGCTGGTTGTGGATGTGCCCGAAGATTTTAGCGGGACAGTGATAGACAAGCTTGGCAGACGCAAAGCGGTGATGAGCTCTATGACGCCGATGGATGAGGGGTATGTACGGATAGAATTTGAGATACCGGCTCGCGGACTTATCGGATTTCGTAGCGAGTTTTTGACCGATACCAAGGGTGAGGGGGTGATGAACCACTCCTTTTTAGATTTTAGACCTTTCGTAGGAGAGGTGGAACACCGCAAAAACGGGGCGCTCATTTCGATGGAGAGTGGCAAGGCTTTGGCCTATGCCTTGTTTAATCTCCAAGAGCGAGGTGTCCTCTTTATCGAACCGGGGACGGAGGTATATGTGGGGATGATCATAGGCGAGCATAGCCGTCCAAACGATTTGGAGGTTAATCCCATTAAAGGTAAAAACCTCACCAATGTGCGAGCCAGTGGGAGTGACGACGCGATCAAGCTTACGCCGCCGCGCAAAATGACGCTAGAGCGTGCGCTGGAGTGGATAGAGGAGGATGAGCTGGTCGAGGTGACGCCCAAGAGTATCCGATTGCGTAAGCGCTACCTCGATCCCCATGTGCGCAAGCGAATGGCCAAACAAAAAAAGTAAAAGGATAGGCGATGGGAAAATTGGCACAAACACGCAAGTTGATCCAAGAGGCAAAGAGTCTAGTCCAAGAGTTCGAGCAAGAGCTAACCGAAGAGATAGAAGCGTACAATCTAGCCTTGAAAGAGGTGCAAGTAGAAAAAGAGGCGCTTCAAGCCACGGTGCACAATATGGAGGGGGCTTTGGATGGGATACAAAATCTTCCAGAGGTACCTCTAGAGCCCGTGGTGGAGGTAGAGGGCGAAGAGCTCTCAAAGATCACGCCGCCGCCTCCTTATAGCGTAGAAGAGCCCAAAGTTGGGAGCTTTGCGGCAAAATTTTGGGGTTTTGTAACAGCGCTTTTAGTTTTTGTAGGACTTGGAATAGGTGGAGCGGTGATGCAAAAGCTCACAATTGCTCCGGATATGATTGATCTGAGTTTTATAGAGCAAGCCTTTGGCTTTTATGGGAAATTGATCATAGGAAATTCGCCCCAAGCCCCTTGGGTAGGAATCGCCGTGGCGGGCCTTATGGCTCTTATCATAGGATTGATCGTCTACTTGATCGTGCTCAATAGCGCCGCGGCTAAAAATTTGCAGCTGGCTCAGCAGATTTATGAGGAGGTCAAAAAGTATATCCAAAAGCACGAGCCGCTGCTACAAAAAGTAAAAAACCTCAAAACCTTTTTACAACAGAGTGTGCGTCGAATACAAGGGACCAAAATTTTAGGCGATGAATTTGTGGCACGGGTACAGCGGGTGCGCTATTTTGAAGGGGATGATTTTGAGCAGTATCAGCCTCTTTCAAAAGAGGAGACTACAAAGCTTTTGGAACTCAAAGCCAAAGCGGTGGCACTCGTACAGATGCGGCTTGTAGCTACGCAAGAGGGTATTGCCAAAGAGGTAGAGGATTTTTTTGAAGAGGTTGAGAGAGAGATCGAAAAAATCAAAGAGTGGATATATCGTCAATGAGTTGTTTTGAAGCCCTTGAGCGTCGATACGCCTGTAAACTTTTTGATCCTAAGCATCGGCTAAGCAAAGAGCAAATAGACAAGATTTTAGAATATGGCAGGCTTAGTCCCAGCTCTTTTGGAATGGAGCCGTGGCGTTTTGTGGTGGTCGAAAACCAAAAGCATAAGGAGGCTTTGCGGCCGCTGTGTTGGGGCCAGCCCCAAATCACCACATGCAGCCATCTTATACTCATCCTAGCCGATAAGGCTTCGGTACGGAATGAGGAGTATATCGAGGCGATGTTTGCTAGACGAGGCCTAGACGAAAAGGCTACGGCCGGTTATATCCGACGCTACAAAGAGTTTTTGGCCAATCAAGATGTCTCTTGTTGGACTCAAAAGCAGTGTTATATCGCCGCGGCCAATATGATCAGCGGAGCGGCTGAGGATGGGATTGATAGCTGTCCTATCGAAGGATTTGAAAAAGAGAGAGTGGAAAGATATTTGGGGCTTGATAGTGCAAAATTAGAGATAGCCTTGCTTATTGCCTTTGGCAAGTGTGCCAAAGAGGCTCCCAAAAAGCAAAGACTGCCACTTGAGAGATTAGTGCGCTGGCTTTAAAACCAAAAAGGCAGCCAGTGCTACGAGACTTGCATAAAAAAAGAGATACTCTCCGTACGCCATTCCGGCAAAAAGACTCCCAAGCATTCCGCCAAGTCCAAAACTGATCCCTCCAAAAAATTGCTGTGCCAATGTTTTATTGGTGTAGGCGGCAAAGAGGTAACTGATGACTGCGGAGTAGTATAGAGCGAAACTAAAAGCATGAAGACTCTGGGCAAAAAAGAGAATTGGCAAAGAGGTGGGAAACAAAAAGATCAAAAGCCATCGCACAGCCGAGGCCAAGGTACAAAGGCCAATGATCCCAAGGAGATTTTTGCGAAGCAAAGGAGCTTGAAAGAAGAGCATTATAATCTCGGCCACCACCCCAAAGGTCCATAGGTAGCTAATGGTAGTATAATCTAGTCCCCGCTCGCTCTCATAAATGGTAAAAAAGTTGTAAAAAGGGCCAAAACTTATCTGCATCAGCAATATATTTACCCACAAACGCCACTCTTTAAAAAGGTTGAAAGTTTCTTGTTTGGAACCGCCAAAGGGATATTTAGTCTGGATAAAAAGACCTACAATAGTGGTTGTTACGAGAGTGATCAAAAGAGTCCATAGGGTTATTTGAGGATTATCCATCCAGCGAGCTAACAACAAAGCCACAACGATAAAGCCCAAAGAGCCAAAGAGGCGGCTTCGTCCATAGCGTTCTTTTCCTATCGTGGCCAAGGCGATGGTTTCTACAAATGGAAGACTCAAAGCAAAAGAGATACCTAACAAAATATTTGGAATCATAAAGAGCCAAAAGTCGTGGATGGTGCTAAAAAAAAGTCCTCCCGCTAAGAGGCCCAAAAGCAAAGAGAAGCGATAAAGAGACTGAGTGAGGCGCAGATGGCGAAGAAATAAAAAAGGGGTAAGAAACCGCATAAGAGGACTCAGGGCAAAAATGAAACCGATCTGCCACGAGGTATAGCCATGGAGCTGGAGCACCTTTGGCATATAGATCACATAGACGCCAATAATGGCAAAAAACCAAAAATAAAAGGCGCTAATGAGCCAAAAGAGGCTATTTCGCATGGATGAGTTTTGTTAGCGATACCAGATCGTGTAGAGTTTGTCTATCGGAGCGAAATAGGGCGATAAGGACGCCGATAATAGAGAGGATAGAGATGGGCATAGCGAAGTAGCGGATACTCGATTGGAAAAAATTGGGTCTTTTTGTCTCGTCAAACCATCGCACGATGGCTATATCGTAGGCTTTCATTCCGGGCGTTTGCCCCTTAATGGTCCAAAGGGCCGTAACAATAAGATAGTGTGGGATGAGGATGTAGAGCCATCCCTCTCCCATATGATCTCGAAACTCTTCCCGACTCCCCATTACCAAGTAAATGACAATATACATAATCGGCATAGTAATCATAAAAGTGTCGGTCAAAAAAGCTTTGAGTCTATCGGCGATGGGGGCCGGCAAAAAAGCCTCTTTTTGAGACTTTTCGGGCTGGGGAATTTTTCCTTGTTTGATGTGGCGCCATCTTGCCATTAGTTGCCTCGGCTGCCCGGTTTGATAGGAGTATCGCCTTTGGCACACATCGGACATTCGTCGGGTTCGTATATGGGAAAGGTAAAATCTGCCAGAGCAAAAAGAGGTTTGTTTTTTGGTAGTTTACACTCTGGTTGACTTTTTCCCTCTTGGCCGGCTCTTTTGCATACTCCCCTATTGGCCAAAGCGGCAAATCCTACTACCTCACCGCCTCGTTTTTCTATCTCTTTGGCTGCTTCCATAGCGCTGCCGCCGGTCGTGATGATATCTTCGCAAATAAGTACTTTTTCACCAGGGTCTACTTCAAAACCTCGTCGTAAAGTCATCTGCCCCTCTTTTCGCTCGGTAAAAATAAAGCGTACACCAAGAGCACGGGCAAGCTCATATCCGGCCAACAGGCCTCCGATGGCGGGTGAGCAGATAGTATCTATCTCTAAACCCACTTTTTTAATCTCTTTGGCCAAAGCACTGGCGAGCTTTTGGGCTCTTTGGGGGTCTTCTAGCACCTTGGCACTTTGGAGGTAGTTGGGGCTGTGTTTGCCGCTAGAGAGCAAGAAATGCCCCTCAAGTAGAGCACCGCTTTGTTTGTAGAGCTTTTGGATATCCATCTTTAGACTTTCATAATCTCTTGTTCTTTTTCTTTTACTAGTTGGTCGACTTTTTTGATAAACTCGTCCGTAATTTTTTGTACCTCATCGAGGGCTCGTTTCTCCTCGTCTTCGGTGATGGCTTTTTCTTTGAAGAGTTTTTTGATTTTGTCGTTGGCTTCTCGTCGCACGTTTCTGATGGCTATTTTTGCTTTTTCTCCCATCTGTTTGGCTTTCTTGGCTTCTGTTTCACGCTGTTCGATGGTCATTGGAGGAAAAAAGAGTTTGATCTGATCCCCGTCGTTGTTGGGATTGACCCCTATATTGGCTTCTTGGATTGCTCGTTCCATCTCTGGAAGCAGCGATTTGTCCCAAGGTGCGATGACGATAGTCGTCGCATCGGAGGCTACGACGCTTGCGGCTTGATTGAGGGGTGTGGGAGCGCCGTAGTAATCTACCTTGATATTTTCCACCACCGCGGTAGTGACCCGGCCTGTACGCAAGGTATTGAAATCTTTTTTTAAAACTTCCAGACTCTTTTGCATATGATCTTTAGCATACGCATATATCTCATTGAGTTCCATATCGACTCCTTACTAAGATTTTTGCATTAATTTTACTATGTTTTACCTTTATTATTACCCTTACTCGATGCTTATGCAAAGGATAGTTTAGCTTGGCTTGTACGACTCCGTTGCGTACGGGAAATCTTTTCCACCCATAGCCAGTGACATATAACCAAGCCAAATGGTAACGAGGAGGTATGCGTACTTTTACTTGATAGAGTATGCCATCCTTAGGATAATGGTTTGGGGCCATCCATAAAGCATCCAAATGTCGATAGCGCAACGCTTGGCTTAGATTGGCTCTGCCCACCATAGCGATGCGATCGAGATCGTGTGGGTCACTTGTAGGGCCGATTGCTCCTATGTTTTGATTGGCAATTGCTTCAAATCCAAAGCTTTCGATCACTCTTTTGACCCTTTGGTCATATTCTCCATATGGATAGGCGTAGACTTTTGGCGTATAACCAAGATGTTTTTGGAAAAGCAAAAAAGCTCGTTTAGTATCGGCTCTTATTTGCTCGTCGCTCAGGTCTCCTAGATGGGGATGGGCGTGGGAATGTAAAGCGATCTGACCAAACGGAGCGATGGCTTGAAGATCTTTCCAGCTTAAAAAATCGGGATATCCATTTTGGGTCGGCTTGGTGGCTATGAAAAGCGTAAAAGGGTAATGAAACTCTTTAAAAAGCGGCAAAGCTTTAAGAAAACTTTTAAAGCCGTCGTCAACGCTCAGGATTACCCATCTATTAGGAATGGGTTGATGGCGTTTAAGAGCTTGTATCAAGGTGGAAAGGGGGACGACTTGGTAATGGTGCTCTTTGAGATAAGTAAACTCCTTGCGCAGCTCTTGTAGGGAAGTATTGGTAGTAGGATACCTAGAATCTCCAAATCGGTGATAGACGAGAATATGAGCGTCTCCTAGGAGACTGATGCCCCAAAGGAGCAAAAAGAGGCTACTTCGTAGCAGGTGCTTGAGGAGCATTGGATTTTGGTTGAGGTACGGGAGGAGGTACGGGAAGATTTTGCTCTATTTGTACTTTGTCCACAACCGATTTATTATACTCTTTGTTGTAAAGGTATCCCAATAAGATGGTATTGAGGACAAAAACAAAAATAAGGAAAAATGTAACTTTGGCCAAAAATCCTTGGGGGCCCTTGGCTCCAAAAAGCGATTCATTGCTACCGCTGTACGCCCCAAGACCTATGGAGGAGCTTTTTTGTAGTAAAATGGTGATCGTCAAAACGATAGCTAAAACGATCTGTAGGATAAACAAGATCTTGACCATCTTTGCCCTTTGCGAAATTTTAGCCCAATTATATCCAAAAAGATTAAAAACGAGGTAAAGAGTGAGACATATCCGTCAATTTGACCAGCACGCCCATAGCTATGAGCACTATAAGATTATCCAAAGCAAAGTAGCCCGTCATCTGGTGCAAGGAGTGCGTCGTAAAGGGCGAAATATTGTGGATTTGGGTGCTGGAAGTGGAGAGGTGTATAGAGCGATTGATTGGGAGTTTGATAGATTTATTGCCGTGGATATGTCGGCTAATATGCTTAGGCTTCATCCTGATAAAAAAGTTGAAAAAAGACTTTGTAATTTTGATGAGGAGGGGTGTCTCCTCTCTTTTGTAAAAGAGCCGATAGATTTGGTGCTATCAGCTTCTGCTTTGCAGTGGAGTCAAAATTTAGATCATACCTTGGCCAATATTGCCAAAATCTCCTCAAACGTTGCTTTTGCCCTTTTTACCTCCAATACTTTCGCTACGATACATAACATTCTTGGCATTACTTCGCCCATATACTCAAAAGATGAGATTGTAAATGCACTGTGTCGCCATTTTATGCTACACTTGGAGACAAGGGCGTACAAACTCTTCTTTGTGGAAAAAAAAGAGCTGTTTGAGTATATTAAAAAGAGTGGAGTGAGTGCGGGCAAGAAGCGAGCCTCCATCAAAGAGCTTCGATCTTTGATTCGAGACTATCCTTTTAGCTATCTTGAGTTTGAGGTGGTGTTCGCATGGTCAAGAGGGTGATGATGCTTCTTTTTCCTTTGGTACTATCGGCCAATCAAGTAGTATGTCGGATAGAGGAGCAAAGGGTTCTTTGTATCTATTTTATCAATAGATCCGATAATGCACATGGCCTTAGCGTCCGTTTTATCTGGCACTCTCCCGATGGCAAAGATGATCGCGTCCAACTTTTTCACGTACCTCCTTATTATGGCTCGGTGTATGATTATAGATTTTTGCCCGGACGAGAACGAGGAAGATGGATCGTGGAGGTTTTGGATTTAAAAAGTCACAAAAAGGCGACCACCTCTTTTGAAATTAATGAAAGTAGTGAAGAATTTTTTGCAGATTAAAGCTCTTTTTCGATCTCATATAACTCATAACGGATCTGTTTAAATCGTTGGGCTATATGCGTATCTATCAGTTTAAAAGCTTCTTCTAGTACCCTCGCTGCTTCTTGAGCCCTTTTTATATTTGCTCGTAACAGCTCTTCGATACTGGTTCGCTTGGCCTCACTTGGGGTGGTCTGTTTGAGAATATCTCCAGCAATATCGCGATACGCAAGGAGCTTTTTATCCTCAAATCTGACTTGATGGCGTAAATTTTTGAGCTTTTTGGCCAGAGTTTTATTTTCATAAATATATCGCTCAATGTCTTCAAGGGTACGAATACCCTCACGAAGACGATTGAGATTGGCGTCTATGAGGCGATAAAGCTTGGGCTCCTCACTCTTCATTACCCAAAAATCCCAAAAGTTGTAAAATAGAGATAAAAAGATTCAAGATATCAAGATATAAAGCGATGGCTGCTTCTACGGGAGAATCAAAATTACCTTGTATGAGATTTTGGGTATCGTAAAGGATAAAACCGCTAAAGACTAGTGCTCCAGCGGCAGCTAAAATTATTTGAAGCAGCGGACTGCCCAAGAAAATATTGATAATTCCCGCGACTATCATAACGATCAAAGCGATGAACAAAAACTTTCCCATAAAGGAGAGATCTTTTGTGGTATTTGCCGCAAAAAGACTAAGTCCTCCCACTGCGACTGCGGTTAGTAACAAAGCGTTGGTAAGGATATTTGCGCCTCCTGGCATCGCTAATATGGCGCTTAAAAGAGGTGTGAGAGTAAGACCGGTCAGAAATGTAAAGGCAAAGAGCATTGTAAGATTGATGCCGGGTTTATCTTTGGTAAAATAGAGGCCTATAAGCACGCCAAACTCTAGGATCACCAAAGCCCAATACCAACTAACAATCGTAGGAGCAATTTGCATTCCAATATATGCTCCCGTAGTTGCCGCTACAAGGCTGGCCGCTACAAGTTGATAGGTTTGTTTGATAAAGGTGCTTGTGCTTTGTGCCTTTGTTGGTTTTGCAGCTGTAGAGGATATTTTTGCCTCTTTTTGTAGAGATTGTGCATTCCTATTATATAATTCCATTTGCTATCTCCTAAAATTTTGGGTACAATTATACAACAATTTGATTGAGCCATCTTATTTTGAGATAATTTAAACAATCTCTTCTCTAATGTTCTTGACAATCAAGGTAAAGTTTGCTATAATTTGTATCCTCGATTTGAGGGATTTCTTGAGAAAGTGTAACGAAGAGTTACACAGGGCTTGACAAGCTTAAGATTGTTTGATATAATAATGTTAGTTGAAAAGGTTCAACTAACCTATCTTGAGTGTAGATAGGTTTGAGAGTCTTTAAAAGATCTTTGACAACTAGACAGAATGAAGAGTCCCTTTGAGTTTTAAACAGGAAATGAAAGCTTCATAAAGCTATTTATGGAGAGTTTGATCCTGGC
>WGAT01000055.1 GCA_015494715.1 Campylobacterota bacterium | reverse complement strand
TCTTACTTCTCCTATGCCAAAGGTTGATGCCCCAACCTTTATAAAAATTATACCAAAAGAGTTTCAAGGAAGACAAACTTCCTCTCAACTCTTTTGTCGCCTTATATCCCCATTGATAAATCAAGGGGCTTTACGGCGAATTTTCGGTAAAAGGGAGTGGCTCTGCAAAGAAAACTTGCTGATCAAACGCCCCGTCATCGAGCTAGACAACGGCGATGTGATCGTAGGATACGACGAGGAGCTCTATAACGAGGTATTTGGTGGCGAAAATCGATAAGATCAAGGAGTTTATAGGTTATCTCAAAGTAGTTTTAGGGATATTGGTGGCGATAGATATTTCTATTATTGGATGGCTTTTTAAAAATGAAGAGCGCTTATCCGATACAAAAATAGTTTTATCCTCAATAGCCGTAGTGATTACGACGATTGGTGTTATAATAGTCAATAAAAAAATACTAAAAGAAATAGACAAATTAGAGGAGTTGTAATGAACACATTGATCATCATCGTTACACTAATTGCTATTGCGGGTCTGAGTTATATGGTATATGATGCGGTCACGCATGATACAAAAGCGAAGACCCATTGAATCACATATAAAAAGTTGAAGCATGAAGCTTAAAACACACCTCAAACTCGATCCCTCTCTTTGTGGCGAAGTAGTGAAGCAAAAAGAGGGGTATGCCAAGGTACGCCTCACGACTACTCAGCAGATGGGAGCAGACGAGCGAGGACTCGTACACGGCGGATTTACTTTTGGCGCGGCGGACTTTGCCGCGATGGCGGCGGTGAACGATGAGAATGTGGTACTAGCAGAGGCGACAAGCCGCTTTTTGGCACCTGTGGTGGTAGGTGATGTGGTGGAGTTTGAGGCTTGGATGACCAAAAAAGAGGGCAAAAAAGCTTGGGTGGATGTAAAAGGCTCGGTAGAGGAAAAGGCGGTCTTTGAAGGAAGCTTCGTGACCTATATTCCTGCTACGCACATCCTAGATTGCTCGTAGCCAATAAGCCACGTGGCGCTGTTCCTCGGCGATGGTGGTAGGCTCCCCATGGCCGGGATAGACCGGCTTGTTTTCTTTGATTTTTTTGAATTTTTCAAGACTTCGCTTCATTGCCTCCGGGTCGCTGAAAGGAAAGTCCACCCGCCCGATACTGCCTCGAAAGATAAAGTCCCCGCTGCACCAAAAATCCCCAAAATCGATCACACTGCACCCGGGCGTATGGCCCGGGAAGTGGAAAAAGTCGATCTTCTCCCCGGCTATTTCCACGGGTCCTTCTTGGACTAGGATGTCTGGCTCGCTCTTTGGCAAGGGGATGCCAAATTGATCACGCTCAAGAAAAAAGGCATCCTCTTTGTGGATTACGATGGGAATGCCAAGTTCTTCTTTGAGCTCGGCGTTACTCCAAACATGGTCAAAATGGCCGTGGGTGTTGAGGATGGCCACGGGATTTTGGACATTGTGCAGTACCCACTGGGTAGCTCCCACACCCGGATCGACGATGAAATCTTTACCGTTTTTGGTTACGATATAGCAGTTGGTCTGGTATTGTCCCATAGGACGACTTTTGATTTGCATACTCACTCCAAAGGATTGGGATGGAATTTTTTTTGACGCTTGAAAATATCATACAAACAAGCGATCCTCAAAAAAAGATACAAGATTGTACCAATTTTTACGAAGCTTTTACAAAAGGCGAGGTGCGGATGGCTCCTTCTTGCCCGCCAAAAATCTTTCAATCCCCCTCTTATGAGGCCTTTTGTACCATTGTAGCGCCGGCCCAAGTGCCCAGACGCTCCCGTCTTGGTACACGGGAGGGGCGGGGGGTTTTGCTCCACGCCATTGCCCATATAGAGTATAGCGCCATCGATCTGGCACTGGATGCGTGCTATCGCTATAGGTCCATGCCTTGGGAATTTTATAAAGATTGGCTCGAAGTGGCCGTGGAGGAGTGTCGTCATTTTGCGATGATAGAGGAGCTTTTGCGAGAACTTGGCTACAAATATGGGGATTTTCCCGTACACAAGGGGCTTTTCGATGCGGCGATGGCTTCGTTGGATCTTGTGAGCCGTATGGCGGTGGTGCCTCGTTATCTAGAGGCCAACGGATTGGACGCCAATCCCAAAATCATCGCTAAACTTAGCCGTTTTGGGGATGATTTTGCCAAGCGGATACAAGAGGCGTTGGAGGTGATATTAAAAGAAGAGATAGGGCATGTGGCAAAAGGGGATCGCTGGTTTGGCTGGGCGTGTACGAGAGCGGGCATACAGGATATGGAGCAAGAGTATTTTAAGCAGGTTGAGCGGGTATATCCGCAGACTTTAGGCAGTAAACGAGGGCTCAATATCGAGGCGAGAAAGCAAGCCGGTTTTAGCTCCAAAGAGATCGCGCTTTTGACCAAAGGGTAAATCCAAACTATTCTTGGTACACTTTCGTTCCTAAAAATCATAAATTTTTGTATCGGTAATCGGTAATGCGAGCCATTTATTGTGTATAGTGGAGTGTATCGGTTACATAGGAGAGTGTCGTGAAGAGTTTGACATATATTTCGCTGTTTAGCGGTGCGGGCGTTGGATGCTACGGATTTCAAAAAGAGGGCTTTTTGTGCGTTGCCACAAACGAGCTTTTGGAAAAGAGATTAAAAATCCAAAAGTATAACGCCAAATGTGCCATGGAGAGCGGGTACATCCTTGGGGATATATCCAAAAAAGAGGTGGCACAAAAAATATATGAGCAGGTGCGCCAAAACGCAAAAGCCGATCTGGACGTTTTGATAGCCACACCCCCGTGTCAGGGTATGAGCGCGATCAATCAGAAAAAAGGGGACGAGAGAAAAAGAAACTCGCTGGTAGTCGAATCGATAAAGATGGTCGCCGATCTTGAGCCCAAATTTTTCGTTTTTGAGAATGTGCGGGCCTTTTTAAATACTTTGTGTACCGATAGCGACGGCGTGGATAGACCCATCAAAGAGGCGATTGAGCGTACTTTAGGGGGAGCGTACAATATTTTGGCCAAAGTTGTTAATTTTAAAGAGTATGGCGTACATTCGAGTCGTACGAGGACTTTGGTCATAGGCGTGCGGAAAGATTTGACCAATATCAGTCCATATGATCTGTTTCCAACAAAACAAGAGCCAAAAGTTTTACGGGAGTTGATTGGGGATTTGCCCGCTCTTAAAGTTATGGGCGAGATTGATCCCAACGATATCTTCCACTTTTATAGAAGTTTTGATAAAAAGATGTTGCCGTGGATAGAGTCCTTGAAAGAGGGGGAGTCCGCTTTTGACAATCAAGATCCAAAAAGAAGACCCCACAGAGTCCTCAACGGGCAGATTGTTTTTAACAAAAATAAAAATGCGGATAAATATAAACGATGGTATTGGGATAGAGTGGGGCCTTGTATCCATACGAGAAACGATATCCTTGCCTCTCAAAATACGATACACCCAAGGGACAACAGAGTCTTTAGCATCACAGAGCTTATGCGAATGATGACGATTCCAAAAGAGTTTCGATGGAGCGATCGCAGTTTTGAAGAGCTCAACGCTCTTTGCGATCAAAAGAAGCGGGAGTTTTTGAAAAAAGAGGAGATCAATATCAGGCAGTGCATAGGGGAGGCGGTCCCTACGAGGATATTTGAGCAAATCGCAAGGAATATCAAGCGTTATTTGTCTAAAAAGAAGCTGAATGTACGAGATATTAACGATCTGATATCTCGGCAAGATTTAAAAGATACGCAAAAGCTCAAGAGGTTTTTGAGTGAGAATAGGGAGAATTTTGAGTTAAACGAACTTTTTATGATTGCCGAGCTTGCCAATAGGCAAAGGATAAAACATAAAGCCTACTTTACAAGAGAAGATATAGTTTTTCATGTGGTGCATCAGCTTTCAGATTTTAGAAACAAAAAATCGATAAAAATTTTAGAGCTTTCGGTTGGGATAGGCAATTTTTTACCTTTGCTGTTTAAAAAATATGAGCATGTTGATGAAGTTGTGCTAGATGTACTCGATATTAACGCAGATTCTCTTGAGATTTTGAAAATTTTGCTAGAAAAAGTCGATATTCCCCATAATTTTACAATCAATCCCATCCAAAGCGACTTTTTATTGTGGGAGGAGGGAAAAAACTACGATCTGGTACTAGGCAATCCTCCCTTTGGAAGGGTGCCAAAAAATTTATTAAAGAAGTATAGATCCGTACTTGCTCCTTATAACGGCGATACAGGTAATATTTTTGCCCTTTTTATCGAAAAGGCTCTTAAAATATCTCAATATCTCTCCTTTATCGTGCCCAAAAGTCTCCTAGGAGCCCCGGAATTTGATAAGACGAGGGAGCTGCTGGAGAAACAAAACATACTTGTACTTACCGATTTTGGCGAAAAGGCCTTTCACGGGATAAAAATAGAGACCATTAACTTTTTGTTGCGTACCGATCAAAAAGAGAGGGTCGAGAAAGTAAAGATCCAAAGTTACATAACCAAAGATATACGATATAAGCAAAAAGAGTATATTTTTGACAAGGCGTTTCCATATTGGCTCATTTATAGAGACGAGTTTTTTGATGGTGTGGCTAGGAAAATGGAGTTTGATATTTTTGGTGTGTTTAGAGATAGGCAGATAACCAAAAAGGTTACCAAGCCTAGAGGCAAGTATAGAGTTTTAAAATCCAGAAACATAGCAGACGGCAAGATCGTAGATATACCCGGATACGATGCGTATATCGACGATATAAAAAATTTTGGGGTCGCTCGATTTTTAAATAAGGACAATATCGTTTTAGTACCCAATTTGACCTACTATCCAAGAGCCGCTTTTTTACCCAAAAATGCCGTAGCCGATGGCTCCGTGGCGTTTTTGATCCCAAAAAAAGATGTTACAATCGCATCAAAAGAGCTGGGTTATTTTGCAAGCGAGGAGTTTAGGCAATTTTATCGGATCGCTAGAAACAGGGGAACGAGGTCTTTGAATATCGATAAAAACTCCGTATTTTTTTTTGGTATCAAAAAAACAAAAAGATAAATGGTGCGATGGATACAAGAGCAAACGATTACGGAGTATCTCTCCAATAAAGATTTAGACCTTAAAAAAAGCCACAATGCGAGATTTTTCGACCAAAAGGTACAGCCCGACGTGGTAAGCGGGGTATGTGAATCTCTTCTTTTTTGTCTTAAGGATGCTACGCAAGAGTTTACCGCAAGCCATATCAAAAGTTGTGAGTACTCCGAGCAGATGGTAACGAATTTTTTCAATAAGCCCTCCGTCGCCAAAGCGCCCAGAGAGTATGATAAATTTTTCGGTCAGCCGCTTAAGAGTTTGGCTTATGCCAAGCTGTTACTGAAAATTCGCCGTAAAGCCCCTTGATTTATCAATGGGGATATAAGGTGGCAAAAGAGTTGAGAGGAAGTTTGTCTTCCTTGAAACTCTTTTGGTATAATTTCTTAAGGTTGGGGCATCAACCTTTGGCATAGGAGAAGTAAGACCCGACCAT
>WGAT01000054.1 GCA_015494715.1 Campylobacterota bacterium | reverse complement strand
TCAAGCTCCCCTCTACCTATGTGCTCAAAGAGCGGCTCAAAGGTATCAAAGAGCGGCGCATTCCTCTGTATGTAGAGCCTGACTTGGCTACTTTTAAAGAGATCACTTTCAAGCAAAAGGGGCGTATTGGCTATTTGGCCTTTGATTTTTACAATGGAGCGATGAGCAGCGAGCGCTGTATCAGGCTCAAATATGCTCTAGAGACTTTGCGAGAAGAGGTGGATGTCTTGGTGCTTTTAGGAGGTGAGCAGTTTTTTAGCAATGGCATACATCTTTGTATCCTTGAAGATAGTAAAAAGCCGGGCGAAGATGGCTGGAGCAACATCAACGCTATGAACAATCTCGTCAAAAGTCTACTTTTTAGCGAGGATATTCTCACCATCACCGCTTTTAGGGCCAATGCGGGAGCGGGCGGGGTCTTTTTGGGGCTTGCGGCCGATTTCGTGCTGGCTCGCCGGGGGGTGGTGCTCAATCCCCATTACAAAACTTTGGGGCTTAATGGCAGCGAGCTCCATAGCTATACGCTGCCTCGGCGGGTGGGCAAGAAGATGGCAAAGAGGCTTTTGGAGGAAGCGCTTCCTATCTCGGCCCAAAAAGCTCTACAAATCGGTATGGTGGACGGGCTTTTTGAGGATATACAAGAGGTAGAAGCTTTTGCCAACTCTCTTTTAGAAGATGAGGAGCGTTACTACGAGCTGCTCGATAGCAAGAGGGAGCGGCTTGAGAGGGATGAGGAGCGTATCCAAGAGGCGTTGGAAAAGGAGTTAGAGGTGATGTATCCTCAGTTTTGGGATCCGGCCAGCCCTTTTCACGCTTTGCGCCACGATTTTGTCTATAAGGTCTGTCCCGTTGCCACGCCTTTGCGTCTGGCTCGACACAGGAGAGGCGATGCATGAGTACTCCATAGTCCAAAGTCTGCTCGATATTATTGAAGAGCAGGCCCAAAAGCACAAGGCCAAAAGGGTTACTAAAGTAGTGGTAAAAATTGGGGTGCTCAGCGGCGTAGAGCCCCATTTGTTACGGATGGCTTTTGATACTTTCAAAGAGGGGAGTGTTTGCGAGGGGGCTAGGCTGGAGATGGTGATCCAGCCGATCGTAGCCCTTTGCAGATCTTGCGGGAAAAGAAACGAGTTTGAAAAGGATCGGATATTTTTTGAGTGTGCAAAGTGTGCCGAGGTGGATCTGCAGATCGTAGAGGGCGAGGATATGCTGCTTTTGAGTTTGGAGATGGAGGAGTGATGAAAAAATTTCTATTGTTATGTATGGTGGGGGTGGTTTTGTGGGCTCAGTGCCCAAAAGCCAAAAAAAAGATAGTGATGGATTTTGAGCGTGTGGGCGTAGGCGACCTGCCCGCTGGATGGTTTGTGAGTCAGACGGGTAAAAAGTCAGCGGCCTTTTGGGCGGTGGATGCGCACAAACGGCTTGCCATCCTTCGTCCACGAGGATATACCAAAAATCAGCGCAATCTCTTTGTTACCAAAGAGTTCTACTTCTCCAAAGGGAGCGTAGCGGCGACGATCTGGCCAAAGGGTGACGGGGGCGTGCTTTTTTGGTTTAGAGATCGAAAAAACTACTATGACGTGCGTCTTGATGGAGATACTCTCGTGTTAGAGCGGATTGTGGGCGGCCACATAGAGCCGCTTATAAAAAAGCGTGTGGTTTTGGGCTCCAAACTTTTGCATCGTCTCAAAGTCGAGTTTTGCTCCGATCAGATAGTGGTGTGGCTCGATGGGCGCAAAGTTTTGGCTCAAAAAATCGCAAAATTTTTACGAGGCGGGGCTGGAGTGGTAGCCAGCGGGAAGAGCAAAAGCCTTTTTGACGATATTGTTATACAAGTCTTGGGATAATCTAATCTAGCTTTTGCCAATGCCATTAAAGCCAAAAGGGTCTATATAGGCGTGGGTTGTGAAAGTTTTCTTATAGGGGATGAGTTTTGATACAATTTCGCTAAAAAAGGAGCAAAAATGCGAGGCTTTGGCGGAAAGTATTTCTCATTGGCGGCGATTTTGGCCAGCGTATCGGCTGTGCATTTGGCCGCACAGGCAAGTCGGATGGAGCAGCTGCACAAAGTAGTGGTCACGGCGGATAAGAGCCCTCAAGATCTGGAATTGACGACGGGGGATATAGAGATAATAAGCGGCGAGGAGCTTGAAGAAAAAGGGATAACGACTCTTTCTGAACTTATGCGCTATGTCACCGGCAGCCAAGCGGTACAAAGCGGGGGGGCAGGAAAAGCTGCATCGATCTTTTTGCGAGGTCTGCCCAACGATAAAGTATTGATCCTCATCGACGGCGTACGCTTCAACGACCCATCCAACTTCAACGGCCCCCAAAGCGAGCATCTCCAACTTTTAGGAATAGATAGGGTAGAGATCGTACGAGGGGCACAAAGCGGTTTATGGGGCAGTGACGCGGCGGCCGGCGTGATCAATATCATCACCTCCAAACAACCGCACGCCAAAGCTATGCTTAGTTTGGGAAGCTTTGATACGAGAGAATTTCGATCCAGTGTGGCCAATAGTCTGGACAAATTCTTTTATGGGCTTGATTTTGGCTTTTTGGATACTCGTGGATTTTCGGCTATCACCCCTTTTGGCCAGGACCCGCGAAATTTTGAGGCGGATGGCTATACCAATAGAAGTTTGAAAGGAAAGCTTGGTTATCGCTTCGATCAAGGGAAGATTGAGCTTGGCGGGATCTATATCAATGCCTACAACGAAGGGGACGGCTACAACCCCACCACCTACGCCCCCGATCCCAACTCCAAAAACGATGATAAGTTTCGCTACTACGCCACATATGCCAACGGTGGCTACACTTTTGGCCAACACACCCTTTCGCTGCATCTCGATTCCACCAAAACCAGGAGAAACTTTCTCGATACCGCTTGGGGCGTCAACTACTTCGAGGGGCGTACCAAAAACGCCGAGCTAAAGGACCTTTATGATTATGGAGTCGGAACTGCCCAGCTAGGCGTGGGATACCAGCGCTTTGAGAGTCTATACAACGACACGAGCGGCAAGCACGGCGATGCGAGTTATGACAACCCGTATGGCTTTGTGACCAATAAAAACCGATTTGGCGATCTGATACTCAGTGAAAACTTGCGATATGATGGCTACAATGATTTTGATAATCAGTGGACGGGAAAAGTTGGCGTACGCTATGAGTGGCAAAGGATCGCCTTTTTGGCCAATTACGGCACTGCCTATAATGTGCCCAACCAGATCAAACGGATCAATCCTTGGGGTAAGCCAAATCCGAATTTGCAACCTGAAAAGAGCAGAAGTTACGATCTGGGCATACAAGGGTATGGGCTCAAGGCGGTGTGGTTTAAAGAGCGGGTCAAGGATCTCATCGACTGGTACGATCCCGATCCAAATGTTTTTGGGGACGAGCAGTATATTAATACGCCCGGTACGAGTACCTTTAAAGGTGTGGAGTTAAGCTATCATCGAGCTTTAAGTGAGGCGCTGGTAATGGAGCTAGGCTTGACCTATCTCAGCCCAAAAGATGATAAAGGTAAAGAACTACTGCGCCGAGCAAGACGCAAGTATGACTACAGCTTCACATGGTATCCAACCGAGGAGCATACCATCACCCTCAGCGGCTACTATGTGGGCAGCCGCTACGATATTGGCGGAGTGCAAACTGGCAAGTACAATATAACCAATCTTGTCGCTTCCCACCGCTTCGCTCCTCATTTGAAAGGTTTTGTGCGTATCCAAAATCTCTTTGATCGCTACTATCAAGAGGTCTATGGCTATGGGAGTGAGCCAAGAAGCGTATATGTAGGGGTAGAGGGCTCTTTTTGAGGCTTCGCCTGCGCCCCTACCTGCGCTACAAACTCCTCAACTCCCTCTTTACGGGTCTATCGGTAGGGAGTATTTTTGTCATCTACCAGCCTTTGCAGCCCTCTATCTATTCGGTAGGGGGCATACTGCTCGCTCTTGGGATGCTGATCATCGCCAAGTTCTACGATCTGCTGCTCAATATCCGCCGCTATTTTGAGATAGGACTTTTAGTGGAGCTGGTAATGTTGGCTCTTGTGAGTATTTTTTTATTGCGTCCATATACCTATATGAGTGCTTTATTGGTGTATGGAGGATATCAGCTAACCTTTATGTTTGGGGCCTATTTGGTGCGGGGCGAGACGCTCATCGTGCAAAAATCCAAAGCTTTGGCTAAAATAGATATAGCCAAACAGATAGGCTATCTTGCGGGTATGGTGGGAAGCTTTTTGTTTTATCAAGTCGTAGATGGGAATAAGGAGAGCCAAGTTTACAAGCTCCATTTTATTTTGTTGGCTTTGGAAGTTGCTATAATTTGGTTTTTTATACACTCTTTTGAAAGGCGCAGATGATACGAAAATGTCTCTTTCCAGCAGCCGGCTACGGCACGAGATTTTTACCCGCTACCAAAGCGATCCCAAAAGAGATGCTGCCAATCGTCAACAAGCCGTTGATCCAGTATGGCGTGGAAGAGGCGATTGAGGCTGGGATGGATACGATGGCCATCATCACCGGACGGGGCAAACGGGCTATTGAGGACCATTTTGACATTAGCTATGAGTTAGAGAGTCAGATACAAGGTACGAGCAAAGAGCACCTACTCCACGATATTCGCCATTTGGTACAAAATTACACATTTACTTATACCAGACAAAAGCAGATGCTAGGTCTTGGGCACGCGGTACTCGTGGGCCGTACCCTCATTGGCAACGAGCCTTTTGGTGTGGTGCTCGCAGACGATCTGTGCGAGGGGGAAGAGAAAGGGGTGCTCGCCCAGATGGTAGGGTTATATCACAAATATCGCTGCTCTATCGTGGCTGTGATGGAGGTGCCAAAAGAGCAAATTGGTAAATATGGGGTCATTCGGGGTAAAGAGATAGAAGAGGGGCTGTATATGATAGAAGATATGGTAGAAAAGCCCAACCCCGCAGAGGCTCCGAGCAATTTGGCCGTTATTGGCCGTTATATCCTAACGCCTGATATTTTTGATATATTAAAAGATATAAAACCCGGAGCCGGTGGAGAGATACAGCTTACCGACGCTTTGAAGATTCAGGCCCAAAAAGGGATGGTTATTGCCTATCGTTTTAAGGGTAAGCGGTTTGATTGTGGAAGCGTGGAAGGCTATGTAGAAGCGACAAATTACTTTTTTGACAAGCTTAAACGTGATACAATAAAAGAAAAAAAGGATGTGTAATGAAAGTAGGCGATCTCGTCATCGTAGCAAATCTTGGGGAGATGAAAGTCTATAAGGCCAGTCCAAGGGATTTGGAGGCCGAGGCGGGACTCAAGCCAGATCACATCAAACTCGATCTTGTCGATGCGGTGGATTATGTGGAGGCGCACTGGAAGCTCAAAGATATCGTCACCGACGAGGCGGGAAGATTTAAAGCCGATGCCGGTAAGATGGGTGGTAATGCAGGTGAGCGTCACGAGCTTGAGAAAAAGATGGAAGAGGATGTAATCCGGGCTTTGGCCGAAGATATCGCCAAGATGGTGGAGCGCTACAATCCTCCCAAATATTTTTTAGCTCTGCCCGAGCCCATTTTTCCCCGTGTTTGGTCTCATGTGGAGGCACTCTCGGCTAAATATCCAGAAGCTACCTCCAAGCTCTTTCGATATGTGGAAGAGGATTTGACCAAAACCGATAAAAACAGGCTCCCAGAGATCTTTAAAACCAGGGGCAAACACTTTTAAGCGATGCGAGTACTTGAAATTTTTGAGCGGATTGCTCAAATCCCCCACTGCTCCGGCGATACGGGGCAGCTGGGGGAGTTTATCCAATCCTTTGCCAGCAAATGTGGGTACAAGGTAGAAAAAGACGAAGCCGGCAATATCCTTTGTTATCGCAAAAAACGAGATATTTGTCTTCAGGCTCATTACGATATGGTCTGCGTGGGCAAAGCGCCCCAAATCCGACTCTTCCAAAAAGATGGATGGCTTGGGGCTCAAGACTCCTCATTGGGTGCCGATAACGGGATTGGCGTGGCTATTATGTTGGCTTTGATGGAAGAAAAGAGCGAAGCTGAGTTTTTGTTTACCAACGACGAAGAGATTGGCCTCATAGGAGCCAAAAATTTAGAGCTCGAGCTCAAAGCCTCCAAGATGCTCAATCTCGATAGTGAAGAGTTTGGCAAAGTCTATGTAGGGTGTGCTGGTGGCGTAGATCTCATAGCGTCCAAAAGCTGTCTCAAAAAGTGGGCCGATCATCTTCATTTTTACTCCATTACCGCCAAAAACTTCCCGGGTGGCCACTCTGGCGTGGATATTGACAAAGATATCCCCAATGCCATCAAAACTTTCGCCCATTTTGCCAAAGGGGCCAAGATCGTATGGCTTCAAGCAGGAGAGCGTCTCAACTCCATTCCCGTACATCTTGAAGGTGTAATAGCTGTGGAACAAAAGCTAGAATCTAGCGAATGGTTTGCGGTCCAAAAAAGTCCCCCCAAAAAAGTGGTGCAGGAGGATGTATGGAGTATCCTCTGCGCCTTTGGTGATGGGGTGCGTGGATGGCAAAAGGAGTTTCATATCCCAAGCCGCAGTGCCAATCTTGCCAAAATATCGGTAGATGAAAATCTTGTGGTAGAGTGTAGCGTACGAGCCAACAGCGATGAGGATCTCAATAGACTCGAGTGCGAGTATAGCACCTTTTTGAAAAGTTTTGGCTTGGAGGTTGAGGCGAGGGATCGTTATGGAGCTTGGAAACCGGTGATTACCCCTTTTGCCAAAGAGGTAAGGCGGGTGTACGAGCGTTATGGCGGGGGCGATTTTGCCGCTATCCATGCGGGGCTTGAATGCGCCGTATTTGTCCAAAAATACCCCTGGATGCAAATCGCCTCCATCGGGCCTACCATTCAAAGTCCCCACTCCGTACACGAAAGGCTCAAACTAGCCGATGTCGAGCCGATCTTTGCCATAGCCAAGGAGCTTATCGGATGAGACGCCTTTTTTTGTTGATACCGCTTTTTTTACTGCTGGGATGTAGCTCCAAAGAGTTGACAAAAGCAAAGATGGCCGATATGCTCATTGATTACTATACCCCATACTCTTCGACCAATATTTTTATCCCTCAAAGCGTTGATATTTTAAAGGTGCGGCAAGTGAGCAAAAACAAGGTGATAGCCAAAATATGCTATCAGTTTCGTTTTTTGACAAGTTACGAATCTCTTGTACGCTATATCAAAAAGCATCCCAACTCTTTTTTGGCAAAATTTGATGTGGGGCTGGTAGCTTTATTGGGCAGAAAATTTGGCCCTTTTCAAAAAGGGGATATAAAGAGCCGATGCGATGAGGTGGTTTTTGAGCGAAAGTATGGCAGATGGATGATTACTCAGATTTAGGCTCTCCCCTCTTTTTCCCCTCCCAGTTGCATAGATCGTATAAAAAACATTGGTCACATTTTGGATTTTTAGCCGTACAGATGTAGCGGCCAAAAAGGACCATCGCTTGATGTATGGCCGCTAGGTCGGTTTGAAAGGCTTGTACCAGATCCTCTTCTACTTTTTGGGGCGTTTTGGCGTCGCTCAGGCCGAGGCGGTGGGCGACTCGAAAGACGTGGGTATCTACTGCCATCAAATTTTTATTGAGGTACTCGATCAAGACTACATGCGCCGTCTTTTGACCCACTCCGGGCAGTTTGATCAACTCTTTTTCGTCCGTGGGAATTTTGCCTTGGTAGCGCTCCAGTACCATTTTGGCCGCTGCTACGAGATTTTTTGCCTTATTGTTGAAAAAAGAGCAGCTTTTTATAAGCTCTTTGACATCCTCCACATCCGCTTTGGCCAGATCCTCGATTGTGGGATATCTTTCAAAAAGAGCGGGGGTGATCTGGTTGACTCGTTTGTCGGTACATTGGGCCGAGAGCATTACGGCTACGAGCAGTTCGTAAAGATTTTTATATCGCAGCTCCGTTTTTGCCTGAGCGTAGTGTTCCAAAAGCCGCCGTTTAATCTCTTGAATCTCTTTGGGTGATCGCAAAACCAAGAATATCCCTTTTTTGATATAATTTTACCCAAATTTCGTAGAGGAGCTTCAATGGCCGGTCACAATAAATGGTCTAAAGTAAAACATATAAAAGCAAGAGAGGACGCTAAAAAAGGTAAGGTCTTTACCAAAGCCGTGCGAGACATTATGACAGCCGTACGGGACGGCGGGCCAAATCCTGAGACCAATGCGGCCCTTCGCCTGGCGATCGAGCGGGCGCGAGCGGTCTCCATGCCCCAAGACAACATCAAACGAGCCATCGACAAAGCGAGCGGCAATCTGCCGGGTGTAAAATATGAAGAGATTACCTACGAAGGGTATGGTCCGGGGGGTGTGGCTTTGATGGTGCAGTGTTTGACCGACAATAAAAACCGAACCGTTGCCGAAGTGCGCCACGCCTTTAGTAAGGCCGGAGGAAGTTTGGGTACGAGTGGAAGCGTGGCGTGGATGTTTGAGAAAAAGGGGGTCATCAGCGTGGAGCGCTCCGACAAGGAGGACGAAGTGATGGAAGCGGCCCTAGAAGCCGGGGCTAATGATATTTTAGAATTTGACGAGGTGCTGGTCATCGAGACCGAGCCAGCCGATTTTGCAAATGTACTTGAAGCTGTGGAGAAGACCGGGGCGAATATTTTAGAAAGTAGCGTGGGGCTCGTAGCGAGCAACGAGATCGATGTGGATGATGAGACGGCTCAAAAAGTAGAGCGGCTTATCGAGGTGCTGGAGGAAAACGACGACGTGCAAAATGTCTATCATAATATGAAATAGGTATTACCTTTTTCAGCTATAATTTTTTGACGAAATTCAAGGATAAAGGATAAAGATGAGAAAGTACATCGTAGGAGGTCTTGTAGCCCTTTCACTCGTAGCAAGCAGTGCGGTAGCCGATAAAGTGATCGCGGAGGTCAACGGCAAAAAAATCACTACCCAAGACATAGCGCCTATGTTGGCCCAAAGCGGTATGAAATTTGAGCAGCTTCCACCTCAAATCAAGCAAAAAGTGGTCGATCAGGCGATTGAGCGGGAGCTTTTGAAAGAAAAAGCGATCAAAAGCGGTGTGGAAAGAAGTAAAGAGTTCAAAGAGGCATTGGCCAAACTCAAAAGCGATTTGGCATTGGAAGTGTGGATGAGAAAGCAATTTAACTCCATTACTATTAGTGATAAAGAGGCTAAAGAGTTCTATAAGAAAAATATCGATAAATTCAAACGGCCCGAAATGGTACACGCCAGACATATTCTCGTAAAGAGCGAGGAGGAGGCCAAAAAAATTATCGATGAGCTCAAAAAGACTCCAAAAGATAAACTCAAAGCCAAATTTATCGAACTTGCCAGAACCAAATCGGTAGGTCCTAGCGGTAAAAGAGGGGGGGATTTGGGATTTTTTGCCAAAGGGCAGATGGTCAAACCCTTTAGCGATGCGGCCTTTTCTATGAAACCGGGAGAATTCACTACCACACCTGTCAAAACCCAGTTTGGCTATCACATCATCTATGTGGAGGAGAAGAAGCCCGCTTCTACCGTGCCTTTTGCGCAGGTCAAAGAGAAGATCAAGCAGCAGCTTAAAATGAAAAAATTTCAAGAACTGGTCAAAAAAGAGGCCCAAAAACTCAAAAAGAGCGCTAAAATCAAAAAGATGATCTAAGGATAAGCTATGGGCGTGGGAGAGTTTTTAAAACCCGGAGTGGTCTGGGGTGAGGATTTGCTGCGTTTGTGGGAGTATTCCAAAGAGCATAGTTTTGCTTTGCCCGCTATCAATGTGGTGGGTACCAACTCCGCCAATGCGGTGATGGAGGCGGCTAAAGAGGCCAACTCCCCCGTCATTATCCAGTTAAGTAACGGTGGTGCGCATTTTTGGGCCGGCAAAGGGCTGGATAACGACAATCAAAAGGCTGCAATTTTGGGAGCTATCAGTGCGGCCAAACATATCCATATTTTGGCCGAAGCCTATGGAGTGAGCGTGGTGCTCCATACCGACCATGCGGCTAGAAAGCTGCTCCCTTGGATCGATGGATTGCTAGCGGCTGGAGAGGAGTATTTTAAAGAGCACGGCAGACCTCTTTTTAGCTCCCATATGCTCGATCTTAGCGAAGAGCCTCTGGAGCAGAATCTAGCCACTTGCGAGGAGTATCTACGGCGTATGGCGCCGCTTGGGATGCACCTAGAGATAGAGCTGGGCGTTACGGGCGGTGAAGAGGATGGGGTGGACAACACCGGCATCGACAACGCCAAGCTCTACACTCAGCCCCAAGAGGTGGCCGAAGCGTATGAGCGTCTAAGCCGTATCAGCCCTTACTTTACCATTGCCGCAAGTTTTGGAAACGTGCATGGTGTCTATAAACCGGGTCACGTGAAGCTTGAGCCCATTATTCTTAAAAATTCCCAAGAGTATATCAGACAAAAGTTTGGTATCGAGAAAGAAAAGCCTGTCAGCTTCGTCTTCCATGGCGGCAGTGGAAGTGAGCTGGACAAGATCCACGAAGCGATCGATTATGGAGTGGTGAAGTTCAACATCGACACAGATACCCAGTGGGCTTTTTGGAGCGGGGTCAAAGAGTATATCGAAAAATACCACGACTACCTCCAAAGCCAGATCGGCAACCCAGAAGGGGAAGACAAACCAAACAAAAAATACTACGATCCAAGAAAATGGCTGCGAGAGGGCGAGAAAGGCATGAAAAAAAGAGTCCTCAAAGCCTATGAAGATCTACGAAGTCTAAACGTCAATTAGAGGGGAGAGGTGTCTCTTTCCCCTATCCAGCGAGTCTCTTTTGCAGGCCGCTCCTTTTTTCTCAAGCGTGACGATCTACTCCATCCCCATCTCAGCGGCAATAAAGCCAGAAAATTTCATTTTTTGCAAGATCTCTCCAAAATAAAAGAGATCCACTCCTTTGGTTCCTTGCACTCCAACGCGATGTACTCTCTTTCTTTTTTGGCTAAATCCAAAGGCAAAACTTTTATCTACTACGCAAGATCCGATCCCTCGTTACACAATCCAAAAGGCAATCTCAAAGGCGCATTGGAAAACGGGATGATTTTGCGGCCTTTGGAGGAGTGGCCCTATGGCAAGGAGCTCTCCCATCTTATCTTTATCGATGATCGTCTCTATATTCCAGAAGGGGGACGATGCCCAGAGGCTCAGGAGGGGATAGCGATCTTGGCCAAAGAGATCGAAGAGTGGGTCAAAAAAGAGCAAAAATCTCCAAAAATTTTCTTGCCCTCAGGTACCGGTACGACCGCTCTTTTTTTACAAAAATATCTGCCATTTCCAGTCTATACCATCCCTTGCGTGGGAGATGAGGAGTATCTTGGGGAGCAATTTGTAGCACTCGATCCCACGGCCCCTTGCCCAATCATTTTGTCCCCGCCCAAAAAGTATCGCTTTGGCAGGCTTTACTTGGAGCTTTTTGAGCTGTGGCGAGAGCTGAAAAAGCAAACGGACGTTACTTTTGATCTGCTCTACGACCCGATAGGCTTTGCTACGCTTTTGTATCATGACCTTTTGGATGAGGATCTGCTCTACATCCACCAAGGCGGTCTTATGGGCAATGAGACGATGATAGAAAGATACAAGGCAAAATTGGATAAAATTGCCAAAACCAACAAAGGGGCCGTATGAGGATTTTGCATAGTGATCAAGCAAATTTCAAAGAGGAGTTTGAAAAGATTTTAAAGCGCTCCGATATGGATATGGAAAAGGTGACCCCCATCGTGCTGCAAATCATCGAGGAGATCAAAGCCAAAGGGGACGAGGCGCTGATGGAGCATATAGCCAAGTTTGATGGATGGGAGCCGACAAGTCCCGCCGATCTTGCTATCGAGCCAGAGCGTATGCAAGAGGCGTACGATTCGCTCGATCCTAAGCTCAAAAAGGCGCTGCATCTAGCCTACGATCGTATCGAGAGCTATCATAAAAAGCAGCTGCCCAAATCGTGGATCGATTTTGAGCAAAACGGCACGATTTTGGGCCAAAAGGTAACGCCGGTAGAGCGAGCGGGGCTCTATATTCCCGGAGGCAAGGCGGCCTATCCGAGCAGCCTTTTAATGAACGCTATCCCAGCCAAGGTAGCCGGAGTCGAAGAGATCGTAGTCACTACTCCTACGCCCAACAACGAACCAAACGAGCTTTTGCTAGCGGCATGTCATCTGTGCGGTATCGAGAAAGTCTACAAAGTAGGAGGAGCCAGCGCCATCGCAGCCCTTGCCTACGGCACCCAGACCATTCCAAAAGTGGATGTGATCACCGGGCCCGGAAATATTTTCGTCGCCACGGCCAAAAAGCTGGTCTATGGAGAGGTCAATATCGATATGATCGCAGGGCCCAGCGAGATTGGGATATTGGCCGATGAGAGTGCCGATCCAACCCTTGTGGCCATAGATCTTTTGAGCCAAGCCGAACACGACGAGATGGCAAGCTCCATTCTCATTACCCCAAACAAAGACTTGGCCAAAAGAGCTGCCCATGAGGTGGAGCGGCTTTTGCAAAATCTCAAGCGCCAAGAGATCGCCAAGAAATCAATAACGGAGCGAGGGGCCATCATCGTCACTCAAGATATGAGCGAGGCGGTGGAGCTGATGAACCAGATCGCTCCAGAGCATCTAGAGGTGATGACGAGTAATCCTTTCGAGCTGCTTCCTTTTATCAAAAATGCCGGAGCCATCTTTTTGGGATCCCACACTCCAGAGCCAATAGGCGATTATATTGCCGGTCCCAACCATACGCTGCCAACGGGTGGGACGGCGAGATTTTATTCGCCACTGAGTGTGGAGCACTTTTTGAAAAAGAGCTCCTTGATCTCATTTTCTAAGCAGGCGTTCAAAGAAATAGGCGAGGCGGCGGCGCTTTTGGCTCATACGGAGGGTCTTGAGGCCCACGCCAAATCGATAGAGATACGATTGGACGAGCCAAAGCTGTAATCAAAATGTAATAGTTTTGCTTTATTATTACACTACCCAAAACGGATTGGAGAGGTAAGATGGAGTTACGACATTTTCCCGAAGTCAAACGGGCAAAAAAGCTTAAATTCAAACAGGTAGGACGGGTGGTTATAGCACTGCTCTTTATCTTTGGCGTAGCTTTGTACGCCTCGTGGCACGCCGGTGGGATCGAGCATCGCACTTTACTTATTATCGCCGCCATTTTTGGCGGTTATATGGCGATGAACATCGGAGCCAACGACGTAGCCAACAACGTGGGGCCTGCCGTGGGAAGTGGGGCCCTCTCCCTTATGGGCGCTATCATCATCGCCGCGGTTTTCGAGGCGGCGGGCGCCCTCATCGCCGGGGCCGATGTGGTGGGAACGATCCGCAAGGGGATTATCGATCCAGATCTCATTGCCAATACCCAAGTCTTTGTGTGGATCATGATGGCCGCACTCTTAGCCGGCGCTCTTTGGCTCAATCTGGCTACCGCTATGGGTGCTCCGGTATCTACTACCCACTCCATCGTGGGTGGTGTAATGGGTGCTGGGATAGCGGCAGCCGGATTTGCCATCGTCAACTGGATCACTATGGGCAAGATTGCGGCTTCTTGGGTCATTTCGCCCATTCTTGGGGGAATGATTGCGGCGCTTTTTTTGTATATCATTAAAAAGAATGTACTTTTCCAACAAAATAAGATCGAAGCGGCAAAAAAGTGGGTACCGATCTATATCGCCATCATGACTTGGGCTTTTTCAAGTTATCTCATCGTCAAAGGGCTCAAGCACTTGATCAAAGTACCTTTGCCGCTAGCCGTGGTGATCGGATTTTTCATCGCGTTGGGACTCTATCTTTTTCTCAAGCCCCGTATCGCCAAGAAAGCTGAGAGCTTGCCAAATGAGCGAGAATCGATCAACCAGCTTTTTACCATTCCTTTGATATTTAGTGCCGCACTGCTCAGCTTCGCCCACGGAGCCAACGACGTGGCCAATGCCGTTGGTCCCTTGGCTGGGATCAGCGACGCGCTGATGAAAGGGCAGTTTGGCCAAAAAGCGCCTATCCCACTTTGGGTCATGATGGTAGGGGCTCTTGGCATCTCTTTGGGGCTTGCGCTGTACGGGCCAAAACTGATCAAAAAAGTAGGAAGCGAAATTACCGAACTCGATCCTATCCGAGCTTTTTGCGTGGCGTTGGCGGCGGCCATCACCGTTATCGTAGCTTCTGCGCTGGGATTACCCGTAAGCTCCACCCATATCGCTGTGGGGGGGGTTTTTGGAGTGGGCTTTTTGCGTGAGTATCTGATGAAAAAACAGCAAGAGGTACAACAAGTAGAAGAGGGGCTCAAGGAGGAGTTCAAAGAGGCCCAGCTTCAAAAAGAGCTGGAAAAACTTGAAGAGTATAAAAAAGCTTTGGAAGCTTTGGGTGATCCCAAAAAGGCCGATCCATTCTTGGTCAAGGCGCTCATCGAGAAGATCAACAAAGAGAAAATGGCCATCGCCAAGCTGGTCAATGGAGAGATTGAGTTGACAAAAATCGAGAAAAAGGCTCTCAAAGCCGTCAAAAAGTATGAACTGGTAGAGCGAAACGCCCTCAAAATGATCATAGCGGCTTGGATTATTACCGTGCCTGCCGCCGCTTTGCTTGCGGCTATGATTTACTTTATGCTTCGAGGTATGATGCTGCCTTGATGTATGATTTTGACAGACGAATAAACAACACCCTTTTTTCACATCTTCCCGCCTCTTGGCAGGAGTTCTTTCGTCAAGAGGCCTATCGCCTCCGCCTCTCCCACCAAGAGCTTCGAGAAATTGCACAAATTGGCGTAGATTTGATGATGTGGGGGGAGTCGAGTTTGCCCCAGCTTTGGAGAGGCGAGAGCAAAAAGCAGATTTTGGCAAATCTTCGTCAAGCCTATCAAAAGATCAAAATCAAGCCCAAAAGCTACGATGGCTTTACTATCGACAAAGAAAAGACCCACAAGATTCGTTTTCAAAGCCAAGATAAAAAGCTTGGCTTTGGGATGTGTCCCGTAGCCAGTCCAAAGACAAGATGTTGCAATCTATGGACTTTGGATATGGTGGAGAGCTGCGGGTTTGATTGCAGCTACTGCTCGATCCAAAGCTTTTATAACGAAGATACCATCACTTTCAATACCAACCTCAAAGAAAAGCTTCTCTCACTGCCAATCGATGAAAATCAGATCTATCATATCGGTACGGGACAAAGCAGCGACAGCTTGATGTGGGGCAACCGAGGAGGCGTGCTGGAGGCTTTGATAGAGTTTGCCAAGGCCCATCCAAACGTCATTTTGGAACTCAAGACCAAAAGCGACAATGTGGGCTATTTGCTACAAAGCGACTATCCGCCAAACATCATTACCACTTGGAGCCTTAACCCTCAGATCATCATCCAAAGCGAAGAGCGCCTTACCGCAAGCTTGCAAGAGCGTCTAGAAGCGGCGCAAAAGATCCACGACAAAGGACGTCTCGTGGGGTTTCATTTTCATCCGATGATCTGGTTTTCGGAGTGGCAAGAGGCGTACAAAGAGGTATTTGATGAACTGCTAAGGCGTTTTGATCCAAGCCGCGTGGCGATGGTCTCTTTGGGGACGCTCACCTTTATCAAACCCGTGATGAAAAAGCTGCGCCAACGGGGGATGAAGAGCAAGATTTTGCAGATGCCTTTGGTGGATGCGGCTGGCAAACTCTCCTATCCGTTGCCTATCAAAGAGGAGATGTTTCGCTTCGCTTACGATTCTCTGGCCCCATGGCACAAAAAGGTCTTTTTTTATATGTGTATGGAGGATCACTCCCTGTGGAAGAGGGTCTTTGGCTACGAGTATCCTACCAATGAGAGTTTTGAGCTGGATATGAAATATAGCTATTTGGCCAAGATACAGAGCCTATGCACCCCGAGCTGATTCCACTGGCCAAAGACTCCATCCATGGAGCTTCCTTCTTGCTTAGACAAGCTGCCGATATTCTTTTGCGTCACTGCCACAATCTTGATGAGTTACAGCGGCTGTTGCAAGACCTGCCCAAAACCCAGCCTTGGATGGCGCCGCTTTTCAATTTGGCCAGATATGTGCAAAAGAGCTTGGAGCCATGTAAAGCGATAGAGGAGTTTTTGGCCAAAGAAGCCAGAGAAAAAGAGGCCCTTATCCAAAAGGCATGCCGACAGATGAACGATGGTGAGCGGATATTGACCCACTCCCATAGCTCTTTGGTCAAAGAGGTGTTGTTGCAAAAAAGAGTGGAGGTGTTCGTCACCGAATCTCGCCCTAAAAGGGAGGGGGTAGAGCTCTATCGTATCTTGCGAAAGGCTGGCATCGAGGCCACTTTGATCATCGACGGGGCGGCTGCATATTTAATAAAAGAGTGCGATAGAGTCCTTTTGGGAGCCGATGGAGTAGGGGAGTTTGGGCTGGTGCACAAAATCGGCACATATCCCATAGCATTGGCGGCCAAAGAAGCGGGTGTGGAGGTGGATGTGCTCGCTACTTGGGCCAGATTTTGGCCAAAAGGATTTGTCTTGGCGCCCCAGCCTACAAAACCTTGTGGGGAGATAGAGCCAAATAGCCGCTGTTTGAACTACTACTTTGATATCACGCCATCTCATTTATATCAATTGCTTTAGATTTTTTTCATTTTATTATCAATTGTTTTGATGAAAAACACTCTATTACCAAACGAAGCACTCCATCGTATCAAAAGAGCTTCTTTTAGGGTGGTTTTTATCAAAGGTTAAGCTACAAATGCTAGACTATTCATAGCTAGTAAATAGCGATATTTCGGTATTTTGCCAGCTTATTCAATCCATAAGCTACGCTTTTGGAAGGCTGGTCAACAACTCAAAAGGAGCGAGTATGAAGTTGGGCTTTTTGGTCGACTTGAACCTCTGTATGGGGTGCAAAGGTTGCGAGGTGGCGTGTAAGGTGGAAAATAAAGTCCCCCTGCATAGCTGGAGACTTCGTGTTAAATATGTGGATGTGGGAGTATATCCGGAGACGAGACGAACCTACACGCCTCTTCGATGTAACCACTGCGAGGATGCTCCGTGTGAGCGGATCTGTCCAGTCAGTGCGTTACACTATCTTGAAAACGGTATCGTAAATATCGACAAAGAGCGGTGTATCGGATGTGCGGGCTGTATGATGGCTTGTCCATATGGAGCGATCTATATGGATCCAGAGACCAATACGGCGGACAAGTGTACCTATTGTGCCCACCGAGTTGCTAGCGAGATGATGCCAGCGTGCGTGGTGGCCTGTCCAGTGGAGGCTAACATCTTCGGAGACCTCGACGATCCTACCAGCCATATCTCTAGGTATATTATGGAACATCAGAAAAATGGCGGCGTAAAAGTGCGAAAGCCGGAGAAAAATACCCATCCAAAACATTTTTATGTAGGTGGTGGCGAAGTACAGCTCAATCCATTGGCTGCCAAACGAGAAGAGGGATACAATCTCTTTAACAAAATTACCCATTTAGATCATATAGGAGGCCACTAATGGTAGAACATACTGTTGCAGCGACCAACGCTATCGTAACCTTGGACGTGCCCATTCCGCAGGTGATCTGGGGATGGATGATTACGCTCAATATGTGGGCCAAAAGTATCGGTACGGGGGTGATCTTGGTCGGAGCCTATCTGCTGGCCAGATACGATGATAAGGTAGGCGATCAAGTGCGCTTGTGGATGCCGATCATCTCTTTTATTTTCCTCAATATCTTTTTGCTCTTTACTTTGCTCGATTTGCATCAGCCTTTTAGAATGTGGCATATTTTTGCCTATCCACACTGGACGAGCGCCATTACCGTGGGAGCTTGGATGGCTACCGTGTTTACCGGTATCGTTTTTATCCTTTGTATTATCGCTATTAAAAAATATGTTCTCAAAAAAGAGTGCAAACTGGAAAAATATTACGATCCTTTGCTAAAGATTGCCGTAGTATTGGCTATCCCCGTGACACTCTATACCGCTACCATTATGGGTGAGGCGACTGCTAGAGAGCTTTGGCAAACACCTACGGAGCTAGCCCAAATGCTTTTGGCCGCATTGTTGTGCGGGAGTGCCGTCTTTTTGCTCTTGGGTGGTAAATGGAGCTATGAGGTTAAACGAGATTTAGCCATTATTCTTGGCAGTAGTGCCTTTTTGAGCTTTATTATCTACATGGGAGAATACTACTTTGGACATATGAAATCTGAAGAGGTTGCGGCGATTTTGGCATATGTCAAAGAGAGCGGACCATATCATGTGATGTTTTGGGCTGGTCAGTGGCTCGCTTTCATTATTCCTATGGTGCTGGTCTATTTCAGCTTGAAGTCTCGAAGCAGTTCTTTGCTCTATCTTGCCAGCGTATCGGCAATCATCGGTCTGTATATAGCCAAACATGTATGGCTTATCATTCCACAACTATTACCTCTTAGCTAAGGAGAGCGCATATGAGTTTTTTGGAAAGTAGAAGAAATTTTCTCAAAGGGAGCGCAGCCGCCGCAGTGGCTGGTATAGCTGTTGGCAAAGGGGTATTTGAGACTATTGCCGAAGCAAATACTCAACAAAGTACCCAATTTACAAATACGCCAAAACAGATCAATTTTTATCCCCCCCTTGAGGAGTGGGACGACTTTAAAGAGTTGGACGGAGATGATTGGAAACGAGGCGGTATCAATAGAAAAGGTGTACAAAGTCCCGACAATCCTGACGGCATCTATGTCAACGACTTTGTGATCGTACCTACCGTATGTAGCAACTGTGAGGCTGGCTGTGGACTCACCGCATGGGTCGACAAAAAGAGTATGGTAGTCAAAAAATATATGGGGAACCCGCTGCACACCGGAAGCCGTGGACGAAACTGCGCCAAAGGGTATGCGGTATGGTCGCAGATGTACGATCCCGATCGTATCCCATTCCCAATTCGTAGAGCCCCCGGAAGCAAACGAGGCGAGGGCAAATGGGTGCGAGTCACTTGGGATGAGGCGATGAAAGAGATTGGCAAAAAAATCGCCGAGTTGCTCGAAAAAGGGGATGAAGTCAGCCGCAAAATGTTTATCTACCATGTGGGTCGGCCAAACGAAAACGGTTTTAGCGGTAAAGTGCCCCACACGCTTGGATTTGACGGATTCGACTCGCATACCAACATCTGTAGTGCAGGTGCGAGAGAGGGCTCCATCCAGTGGGCCAACGACGATAGAAACTCACCTGACTGGGCAAACTCACGCCTCGTTTTCTTGCAATCGAGCCACCTAGCGGACGCTGGGCACTATTTCCAACAAAGCGCCGGATATATCACCGATGCACGTAAAAAGGGTGCGAAAGTTGTCGTACTCGACCCAAGACTCTCCAATACTGCAGGTATGGCGGATCTTTGGATACCTTTGTGGCCAGGGACAGAGGCCGCGCTCTATCTCTATCTGGCCAATAGAGTGCTGCATGAAAAGAACAAAAATGGCGAAGACCTCGTCGATCACGAATTTGTCAAGAACTGGGTCAACTGGAAGAAGTTGATGCGGGACAAAGAGTATCTCAATTTCATCAAAGAAAAGGGCTATATTTCCAGATTGCCAAAAGACGAGAGCTATGAGAGCTTCATCGAGCTGCTCAAAGAGATGTACAAGCCATACGACCTTGATTTCGTAGTCAAAGAGTGTAAGCTCGAAGGGCAAGAGTACAAGCTCGAAAAACTATGGGATATGATTGTAGACGCCGGTCCAAAAATCACCACTTATCTATGGCGGGCTGGAACCATCGGCCATAGAGGCGGATGGATGAATACAAGAAGCGGTTTCTTGCTTCTCGCACTCACCGGTGCCCTTCGAGGTGACATAGGTGGCGTGAGCTGGCACCATTGGCACGAGATCAGCGTCAACGGCAAATTTTTCAAAGCCACGGTAGCTGGAAAAGCGCCCGGCAAAGTGGACACATGGAACGACTACTCTTGGCCACCTGAGTATCCGCTCTCTACTTACGAGATGAGCTTTTTACTGCCACATCTTATTATGGATGATGAGTGGAGAGAGCGATGGAACAAAAAAGGCTTCAAAATCGCCGACAGGATCGCCGTGTGGGTGCCTCGTATGTACAACCCTGTCTGGATCAATCCAGATGGCTTTCGATGGATAGAAGCCCTTAAACGAGAGGATAAGTTCGAGCTCACATTCAACCCATCCCCAACATGGAGTGAGACCAACTGGCATTGTGATTTTGTCCTGCCTGTAGGACTCTCCGGTGAGCGACACGACCAACAATCCTCTCCAACCAAGCCTGAGCGATGGACCGCCTTTAGACAGCCTGCTCTTCGAGTGGCACTTGAAAAAATGGGATGGAAGCCAAAAGATCCGGCCAGAGCTACGCTTGAAGCCCATATCAAAGCGGGACTTGGCGAAGTGTGGGAAGAGAACGAATTTTGGGCAAATCTCTTTGTGCACTATGTAGATCCTAATGGCAAATATGGCGTCAAGCAGTATTGGGCCAGCAAGGAAGATCCAAGCCGACCAATCACCATCGCCGAGTTGTACGATGCGGCCTTTAGCAACCTGCCAAAACTCAAAAAAGCGGCCAAAGCCGCCTATCCAAACAGCAAGTATCCTTGCTATGAGTTTATGAGAGACAGAGGTGCATGGACAGAAGAGACCAATGTCTACAAGCCTCAAGAAGAGGAGATTAAGTTTGATGGGCAGTACTACTATATCCATGGCGAAAAGGTACCCGCTAGCGAAGTGGAAAAAGATGAAAACGATGTCCTCTACCACAACGGCAAAGCCTTTGGCATCGAGATCGATGGCAAGGTTTACCATGGATTCCATACGCCTGACAAACGACTCGATTTCTTTGTAGATTGGCTCAAAGAGTATCATTGGCCTGAGTATGCGATTCCTATCTATCCAAAAAATGAAAAAGAGCGAAAAGAGATGGTACATCTGGTCACTCAGGTCCATCATGACTTTATCAAAAAAGACAATGAGTTTGCGCTCAATACGATCTATCGCTTGCCGTACAATATCCATACCAGAAGCGTCAACTCCAAACATCTCATGGAAATTAGCCAAAACCACAACCCAATTTGGATCCATACTAGTGACGCAAAAAAATTGGGTATCAAACGAGGGGATAAGATTAGAGTACGCATCGTCGATACCGTTAGCGGTCTAGAGAGTGGATATTTTGTGGCTATGGCAGTACCTACCGAAGCGACGCGTCCCGGAGTGCTTGCATGCTCGCACCATGCCGGACGATGGAAGCTTAAAAATGCCGTAGAAATTCCCGGATTTGAGCATAAGCTTGGAGTCCTTGGTCTTGGTGCGCCGCTGTATAAGATGGAGATGGACGGCAAGATCGGTAAGATGCGAGCTAAAGAGGGCATTAAAAAAGGACTGCTCAAGCGAAAAGATACGTGGCAGTTCAAAGAGATCAACAAAGACCTCGATAATATCTGGTGGGACGGTCTAACCGGTGCATGGCAAAACGCCGTAGCTCCCGTGCATCCAGATCCGATTGCCGGTAACCATGCATGGCATCAAAAGGTTATCATCGAAAAAGCCAAACCCGGCGATAAATATGGGGACATTTATGTCAATTACGACAACAACTTCAAAACATATCAGGCATGGAGAGATAAACTCACTCGTCCGATCGATGAGACCAACAAGTGGCGACGACCTATATGGATCAAACGTCCAGCCGTGCCTTTGACCAAACATGCCTATATGAACCCGATGTACAAAGGCGAAGCCTAATAACCGCCCCCCTTTGGGGGCATTGCTTGTCAGCTTCCGCTACTGTCTCCTATCTCATACTCTTCATAATAGCGATCTTCATCTGACTTTTTTTTGTGTCCAAGATTTTTGAGATATTCGGCCAAGATTTTTATCTCCTCATCACTGAGTGATTGCGCAAAGGGACGCATGATATCGGAGCGTCCAGAGTGGATGGTGCCCTTTTTGTAGCCGTGGAGTCTGCGACGGATATAGTAGGCACTCTTGCCAGCGAGCTTGGGGTAGGTGGCAGAGCCTCCAGCATCGATGCCGTGGCAGCCATAACAGCCATGTTTGGTATAGATTTTGGCTCCTAGGCTCTCATTGGTCTCACCGCCAAAAAGTGCAAGTGCAAGAATAAGTACAATGGATAATTTTTTCATTATGAAGCTCCAGTAATGGGATTTAAAGCAACTCTTGAGTACCATAATTATAATACATTTACAAAGGATGGACGTGATCGCTCAAAACAGAAGCGCAATGTATGGACTTCTCTCTCGCATTTTTTTGTTGGAGATGGATCCAGATACTTTGGCAAGACTTGAAAAGATGGAAAATTTCCAAGACCTTTTTCCCAACTACTTTGAGTGGGAAGAGCGTCAAAAGCGAAGCCGCTACAAGCTCGTAAACGAAGTATTGAATGTGGATTTTGCCGATGTGGCAGTGCTGCATCTGATCCCTTATGAGACTTTCTATACAAGAGAGGATGGGATGATCGAAAGCGGCGGGGCAAATCCGGTACTACAAGTCTACAACGACTATGGCTACAGGGTCGATTATGAAAAGGCTCGGGTGGTGAGTGCCGATCATATCGGTGTGGAGCTAGAATTTATGCGGCTTTTGAGTGATGCCGAGGCGAGAGCCCTAGAAGAGGGGGATGAAGAGGCAGCCAAGCAGCTGCGAGGGGAACAAAAAAGGTTTTTACAAGAGCATTTGCTTCAGTTTGCCCCTATGTATTTAATCAATGTGGCCGAGCAGGCGAGGACCCCCTTTTATAAAGATGCGGCCAAGATGGCTTTGGAGTTTTTGCTCGAAGATTACGAATATTTGAGTGGCCAATGATTAGCATACAAAGCGGTGAGTGCGTACGCTACTACTCCAAGCTCAGTGAATGCACAAAATGCCAAGAGGCCTGCCCTACACAAGCGATCAAGTGCAAAGAGGGGGGTGTAGAGCTTTGGATGGAGAGCTGTGTGGAGTGCGGTGCTTGTATGGGTGTCTGTCCTACTGAGGCGATCTCGCTCTCAAATTTCAATGTGACGGAATTTTTCTTTGATTTTGTCCAAAGCGATGAAGAGGTAATCGGCTGCAAGTACAACTTTTTGTGTCTAGCGGCCCTTGGGAGCGAATATCTCATCTCATTGGGGCTGGCCAAAGAGGGGGTGGTACTCGATATCGGTCACTGCTCTGAGTGTGAGCTCAAGGAGCACTGCTTTCCTCTCATAGAGGAGCAGGTGAGCGAGGCCAACTATGTGCTTGGAGCCATAGGCGGTCATCCGATAGAGGCGAAAAAGCTTGCGCTCACAAAAGAGGAGATCAGTGACAGGCGAGAGTTTTTCAATCTCTTTAGCCTCAAAGGGGCGGCCAAGGCCAAAGGGGAGTTTGAAAAACGGCTGGAAGCCTTGGATGAGGGGTACACCCCTCAGGCCGATACGGCAAGAATACGCCAAAAAAATATCCCAAACAAACGCAAACTCCTCTTTACATTGCTTCGACGAGCTCCAAAGCCCCAGGAGTACAAGCTTTTGGAGAACGAGTATCTAAGCTTTACATCCGATAAGGTGATTGATGAGAGCTGTGACAACTGCTCGATCTGTTATCGTATCTGTCCTACAGAAGTACTCAGTACTACCAGACGGAGCGATGCGATACTTTTTGATCCTTTGCTGTGCGTGCGCTGTCATCTGTGCCACGATGTGTGTGCGAAAGATTCGATCCAGTTGGCCCAGTATTTTGATACCAAAGAGCTTTTTGAGCCCCAGCAAAAGGTTTTGGCTAAATTTCAAGTGATCCGGTGTGATGATTGTGGCAATCTCTTTACCTATTTTGGAGGGGAGCGGATTTGTCCAAGATGCCAGATAGAAGAGCAAGAGGCAAAAGATCTATGGGGGATAGAATGAATCCAAGCGATATTCACGGCAAGCGGCTCATCGCGGTAGCTGGCAAAGATACCTTTGGTAAGCAGTTTATCAATGTACTCAATAAAGAGATAGCCCCTTGGGGCCTTATGATGATAGGCATCAACATCAATGAAGAAGATTTTGGATTTTTTATCCACAATCTTGCTTCCTCCAAAGTGGAGGTGACCATCTTCATGCCCGAATATCAGCAAGAGGCTGCCAAATTTTTTGGCTTGGATGGGGCGCTCTTGATGAGCTACAAAGAAGATGGCGAGCTTCGATTTATCACGGCTCCCGAAATAACGCCTATCGATGATAGAAAACTGCTGGAATTGACAAAACGATTAGGAGAGAGCGATGAAGTTTAACATGGAAGATCTACGAAAAGAGTTTGACGCCCTCAAGGCGGCGAGAGATATCAAAGAAGAAGCCTGTGAGATAGGGTGTGAGGAGATACAAGAAGAGGAAGGCTTCATGGAAGCGGTGCCCAAATATATGCTGGCCCCCGCCAACTGCGGAGTTTACTTTAGCCGTCTGGATATTAAAGTGATCGGGCTTATGGTGGGGGAAAATGTACAAGTGCGTGAGAGGAAGCGGATGTTGCGAGATATCCTGCGCTCCGTTACTTCCAAAGAGAGCTTGGCCCAACTTTTTGAAGTGATAGATGAGGTAGCTGAAGAGAAAGTGAGCGTGTATCGGCAGCTGATAGAGATGTTTCCAGCTTCCAAAGATGTCCTAGAAGACAAAATAGCCAAAAAAGAGCGCTTTAAAAAAGCGCTCGATACCATTTTGGCCGAATTTGACGAAGAGGTAGAGTCTTAGAGGTTTGGAATAGGCAAAGAGGGGAGAGTACACATCTTTGCCTCTTTGAGACTGATTTTTGGTTTGGCTCCCGTAAGACCAAAATCTAGCAGTCTCATAACCACTTTGCCTTTTTCTTTGACTTGAACGATACCAAAAGGTACTTGTGAACTGACCCACACTTGGGTATCGCCTTCGTCAAAGATAGCCGCTTGTATCTTTTTGCCGTTTGGCAGTGTATATGTAGCATATGTGATATTTGGCTTTTTAGGGTTGAAGCGTTTTGGCGTAGTAGTATGGTATCCGGGGCCTTGACCTTTGGGATAGAGGGTGCCTATCATCTCCTCTTCAAAGCAGCTTACCCCGTTTGGCGTTTTGGTGATCACCTTTTTAAGGAGCGAATCGTTGCCGATGGCGCTCCAGTATTGGGTCACCACTTCCATATTCTCTACTTTCATTTCCGTTTCTATCACATTGACCTTTTTGCCTTTGTAGGTCGTCGTACCTAGATATTTGGTGACGAGAATGAACGGATGGTTTTGGTTATAAACCTCATATTTTGCCCAAGCCCCTTTGGAGAGCTTCATAAAGCCTGTATAGGATGATGCGAGCAGTACGGCCGTAGCGGCGATAAGGAAGAATAGCTTTTTCATAAATCGACTCCTTCATTTAATTAAGATTTAAGATTTTTTTATTATACGCCTTTTTTGCATAGATGTATAGTAGGCTGTGAGTTCCTTGAGTAGACTCTTCGGTATAGGTCCGGCTTTTGGATTGTAGCGGTAGGGAATCAGTTTTTCAAGCAGCTCCTTAGTTTTTGGATCATTGGGAGCTAAGCGTTGGATGGCTTGGATCATCTCCTCTACCGTGGGCTTTGGTCTGGGCTTTTTGCCTCCCAGCCACCAAAGCACCATACCGGCTACTACCACTCCTGCGAGCGTCAAATAGACCCAGTGGTAAAAGTTTGGCAAAGGTAACAGCTCCATCATCTACTCCCAAAAAAGTGAAAAAGTGCCTCAAATATCGACTCATCCTCAAATATCCTCAAGGTATCCACTCCTTTTTTTTCCAGCTCCAAAAGATTGGCTTGCTGGATTTTATGGAGTTTGCGGGCGTGATTGGCGATGGTGGAGGGAGTGAGAGTGGCGCTTTTGTTCTTCAGGCTCTCCACATCTTGGAGCTGGGCTTGAGTGGAAAGCGAGAGGGGACGGCAAGCCAGAGCGATAGCCACTACATCGTGTTTTGCCGCCAAGGTTTTGAGTTGGAGTGGCTCTAAAAAGTCTCCTATGAGTATGAGCAAAGATCTGTTTGGCAATTTGGCAAAGAGCGCACTCTCCTCAAACTGCAACTTTTGGCCGATGGGAGGATGCTCGGCTATTTTTTGTACTATTTTGTCCGCTTCGAAGTGGCTCTGGGGTCGGTAGGGGCGATCGTGCCAAAAAAGGGTGAGCTCTTCACGGCACAAAAGAGCCGAATGGGCTATGAGAGCGAGGGCTTCGATGAGCATCTCAAATTTTAGTCGCCTATAGCCAAAATAGAGTGCGCCCGAGATCAACGGCACCAGTGCAATACGCTGGGCCAGCTCCTCTTCGTAGATCTTCATATACAGCTCGCCGCTTTTGGCCAAAGCCATCCAATCGATTCGCTTTGCGTCACTCGCATAGTCGTATCCGGCCAGCTCCACAAACTCGAACCCCTCTCCACGCCTTGCGCCAAAGATGCCGTGGGTATGGGCGAAGACCGCTTTTTTGCTGCGAAGTATCAGGCTTTTCATGGGATGGGCGTGTTTTTGATGATTTCATCCAGAATATCGTCGCTGCTTTTGCCCATCGCTTTGGCCTCGTAGTTTAGGATGAGCCGGTGGCGCAGCACCGGTTTGGCCATATGGAGCACATCGTCTGGAGTGACGAAATCTCTGCCGTTTCGGTATGCCATCACCTTGGCGGTTTTGAGCAACGAGATACTCCCCCTTGGGCTCGATCCATAAAGAACATCGGGATGGGATCTGGTGGCCATGATGAGTGAGACGATATACTCTTTGAGTGGGTCGGCGGCGGCGATCTTTTCGATCTGCTCCTTTGTCTTTTGCAGGCTCTTTAGATCCGCTACTTGTGTGATTTGTGCCTTGTAGCCCGCTTCGCTACGCTGCAAGATCTCTAGCTCCTCTTTGGCGTCGTTGTAGTCGATGGTGCTCTTGAGCATAAAGCGATCCAGCTGGGCTTCGGGCAGGCGGTAGGTCCCCTCTTGCTCGATGGGGTTTTGGGTAGCCATCACCACAAAGGGAAAGCCAAGGGAGTATGTGGTCTCGCCGATGGTGACTTGACGCTCTTGCATCGCTTCGAGTAGGGCCGACTGGACTTTGGCCGGGGCCCTGTTGATCTCGTCGGCTAGCAGCAGATGGGTAAAGATCGGCCCCTTTTTAGTCACGAACTCGGCCGTTTTGGGATTGAATATCTGAGCTCCCAAGATATCGCTTGGCAGGAGGTCTGGGGTAAACTGCACCCGCTTGGACTCCACGCCCAAGGCTTTGGCCAAAGTTTTGATGGTGGTGGTCTTGGCAAGCCCCGGCACGCCCTCGAGCAGCACATGGCCCTCGGCGAGGAGTGCCGTGATGATGGCTTCTACCATCTCTTCTTGTCCTACGATGACCTTTTGGATCTCTTTTTTGATAGCCTCGAAAATCATCTCATTCCTTTCATGATTTGGCGTTTTATTTTCCATAGATTGAGCCGTTTGTGCTTGCTTATCGCTTCATCCAAGAGCCTGCGCTCACTCTCAAATCCCCTCATGGTCGCCAGCAGGCTGAGAAGCTCTCGCTCATCTTTGGCCAAAAGAATCTCCCACTTTTTACCCAGTCTTCTTCTTAGCCACCACAGCCCCAAAATGGCCGTGAGCCCTCCCATGGCAAAGATAAAAAGATAGCCCACTATTTTGGCCAAAATGTGGATGGAGGGCTTGATTTTGGGTGGAGTGCTTTTGGCCGGCAAAGGCTCGGGAGCTGCGGCCACTTCGATGGAATATGAT
>WGAT01000053.1 GCA_015494715.1 Campylobacterota bacterium | reverse complement strand
CGCATCAAAGCCAAGCAGCAGCTAGAGCTCCAAAAGATCGAGCAAGAGTACAAGCTCAAAGAGCTGGAGCTCAAAAAGCGGCGAGAGCTAATCGAACTGCAAAATAAAAAGCTTTTGGCCCAGCAAAAATTGGAACTCGAGCGCCAGTTTCTCTACCTCTCCTTGGGAGCTTTAGTGCTTTTGATCGTCGTTGGGCTTATCATTCTTTACTTTTATAAAAAACGCAAAGATAAACTCATCGCCTATCACGACAATCTCGAAAAATATTTTCGCATGAAAGAACATGAGGCTAAAATCGCCATCGCCAATAAAATCATCGATACCATCGCCGAAGGTAAGCTCACACCCGATCAGGAGCAGCGTCTTTTGGGGGTATTACGAAGCGATAATCCCCCAAAAGAGCTACCAAAAGAGATCAAAAAAGATGAGCCGATCGAAGCGGAAGTGGAGGAGGAGAAGAATGGATAAATTTTTGCTGCTGCATGGATGGGGAGGGAGCGACTATCCCCATTGGCAGGCGTGGCTGGCGTCGGAACTCGCCAAAGAGTATGGGACCGTGAGCTTTCCGCTCATCCACCATCCCCACCATCCCAACAAAAAGAAGTGGATGGCGCAGTTTCGCAAACATCTGCAAGAGTTTCGTCCCACTACGGCGATTTGCCACTCTTTGGCCTGTACTGTTTGGATGGCTTTGTGCGAGGAGGGGATCGAGGAGGTGGAGCGGCTGCTTCTGGTAGCTCCCCCTTCTCGCCATACCGATATCGAGCTGCTCAAGCAATTTTTTCCCCACCAGCTGCCAAAGAGTTTGGGAGCAAAAGAGGCGATGATGGTGGTCTCGACCAACGATCCGTATCTCAGCTTAGAGGAGGCCCACGAGTATCAGCGCCACTTTGGTACCCAGATGCTGATTTTGCAAAACGCGGGACATATCAACGACAAAAGCGGGTACGGCCCGTGGCCTTGGGTGCTGGAGTGGGCCAAGCGAGATCCAAGCGTACTATCGGAGCCCTTATGATCCTTAGCATCGAAAGCAGCTGCGACGACAGCTCCATCGCCGTCACTCGCATAGCCGACTATAAGCTCCTTTTTCACAAAAAGATATCCCAAGAGTTGGAGCACAGCGAGTATGGAGGTGTGGTGCCAGAGCTCGCCAGCCGTCTGCATGCCGAGGCTTTGCCGAAGATATTGGAGGAGGCCAAGGAGTTCTTGCCCCATATCAAGGCTATAGCCGTCACCAACGAGCCCGGGCTCTCGGTGACACTGATGGAGGGGATCATGATGGCCAAAGCTTTGCATATCGCACTCCAAAAGCCCCTCATCGGCGTCAATCATCTGGTGGGCCACGTCTACTCCCTCTTTATCGAAAAAGAGGCGGTGCTGCCCAAGATGGTGCTTTTGGTCTCCGGCGGCCATACCATGATACTGGACGTACGGGGCTACAAAGATCTCAAAGTCTTAGCTACTACACTTGATGACAGCTTCGGTGAGAGTTTTGATAAAGTAGCCAAGATGATGGGGCTTGGCTATCCCGGGGGCCCCATCATCGAGAGGCTTGCCCAAAAGGGTGATCCAAATCGCTTCGATTTTCCCATCCCTCTTCGCCATTCTAGTAAGCTTGCCTTTAGTTTCTCCGGGCTCAAAAACGCCGTACGGCTCGCTTTGGAGGAGCTGGATAACCTGAGCGAAGAGGATATGGCCGATATCGCCGCCTCCTTTCAAAAAGCCGCCATCACCCATCTTTTACAAAAGACAAGCAAAGCGTGCGAGCTTTACAAACCAAAAGATTTTGCCATCGTTGGGGGAGCCAGTGCCAATATGGCTTTAAGAAAAGCTTTTGAAAAGGAGTGTGCCAAGCGCCGTATTTCCATCTCCTTTGCTCCGCTTGAGTTTTGCAGTGACAATGCGGCGATGATCGGACGAGCCGCCGTCGAAGCTTACAAGATGAGAGATTTTATCGATATGGAAGAGCTTCGGGCGGTGCCTCGCAGCTGTTTTGTTTAAAATTTCATTAAGAAAATCGTTAAAAGTTTTAAATAGGAGTGAATTTATCCTAATTAGCTATAATTTTCCTAGCGGTACCATACAGTACTCAAAAATTTCAAGAAAAGGGGGTTGCAATGGCGACTGTAAAGCTCAAAGGAAACGAAGTAAAACTCGAGGGCAACGAAGTAAACGTAGGGGATAAAGCTCCTGAAGCGACTGTGGTGACTACCGATCTAGCCGAAAAAAAGGTGGGCGGCGCGCAGGGCAATGTACAAATGATCGTCGTAGTACCATCTTTGGATACTCCCGTGTGTGCTACCGAGACGAGAAAATTCAACGAAGAAGCCGCAAACATCGAAGGCGTGGATGTGACTGTGGTTTCTATGGACCTGCCGTTTGCGAGCAAAAGATTTTGCTCTACTGAAGGTGTAGAGAACCTTACAGTAGCTAGCGACTATAGGAACAGAGATTTTGGCGAGAAATATGGTGTTGTTATCGCCGAGGGACCTCTCAAAGGAATCCTCGCACGAGCGATCTTCGTCATCGACGAAAACGGCAACGTGGTCTATAAGCAGCTCGTACCTGAAATCACCGAAGAGCCAAACTACGAAGAGGCGCTTGAGGCCGCTAAAAAAGCTGCCAAGGCGTAACTCTTTGGGGCTTGGCCCCACTGCTTTATAGGGGGACAGAAAAAGCGGGAGTGTTAGAAATTCCGTGTCAATCCGCTAGAATTAAGATAAAGAAAGGATTGACGATGGAAAGAGTAGATTTTGATTTTGAAGAAATAGTAAAAGAGTTTAGAAAAGGTAAAAAACTGACAGGAAAAGATGGGCTACTGGCTCCTCTT
>WGAT01000052.1 GCA_015494715.1 Campylobacterota bacterium | reverse complement strand
AGCAAATCGAAGCGATTGTGCAAGATATAAGAAATATGCTACAATCCCACCCTGGGATCGCAAAAAAAGCCACGCTGCTGGTCAATTTCGATGAGTTTGAGGATAGTAGCCTCTCGATCTTTATCTACTGCTTCACCAATACGGCCGACTGGGCCAAATATCTTGCAATCAAAGAGGATATCAACCTCAAAATTATCGAAATCGTTCACAGACACGGCAGTGATTTTGCCTTTCCAAGCGAATCCATCTATATAGAAAAGATACCAAAATGAAAAAAATTGCGATTATAGGAAAACCAAACGTGGGCAAGAGCTCGCTTTTTAACCGCATCCTCAAACAGCGTGACGCAATCGTCAGCGATGAGGTTGGCACTACAAGGGATGTCAAAAAGCGTATCGCCCAAATCGGTGAAAAAGAGGCGGAGCTGATTGATACGGGAGGGCTCGAAGAGCGCGACGAGCTTTTTGACAAGGTCAAGGACAAAGCGCTGCAAGCGGCCAAGGATGCCGATATTATCCTTTATATGGTCGACGGGAAGAAGCTGCCAGATGACGAGGATAAAAAGATCTTTCGCCAGCTCCAAAAACTGGGCAAAGAGATGGCACTGGTGGTCAACAAGATCGACAACGACAAAGAAGAGCAAAACGTCTGGAACTTTTATGAGTTTGGTACCGACAAGATCTTTCCAATCTCGGTAAGCCACAACAGAAAAGTGGGCAGACTCCTTGGCTGGCTGGAGTCCAAACTGCCCAAGCAGCCAAAGCTCGAACTCCAAGAGGCCGAAGAGCCCGACTTTTTGGAGTTGCTCGAAATCGCCGAAGAGGGACCCAAAAAAGAGGAAGAGGACAAAGAGATCAAAGTGGCGATCTTGGGCCGGGTCAATGTGGGCAAGAGCAGTCTGCTCAACGCTCTACTCAAAGAGGAGCGATCGGTCGTCAGCGACGTGGCGGGCACCACCATCGACACGGTGGATGAGAGTATCATCTACGAAGACAAAGTGATCACTTTCATCGACACCGCGGGTATCAGGAGACGGGGCAAGATAGTAGGAATAGAAAAATATGCCCTAAACCGCACTACCAAAATGCTCGAGCGTGCCGACGTGGCACTGCTGGTACTCGATGCCAGCGAGGGGATCACGGAGCAAGACGAACGGATCGCCGGCTATATAGATAAGTACAAGCTCTCTTGCATCATCGTCCTCAACAAATGGGATATCGCCAAAAAGAGCTACGAAGAGGCTATCAAAGAGGTGCGGGACCGCTTCAAGTTTTTAAGCTTCGCTCCCATAATCACCCTCAGCGCCAAGACGCGAAAACGGGTGGATAGGCTCTACAGCCTCATCATCCGAGTCTATCGCAACTATAGCCAGTGGCTGCCAACTTCTCAGCTCAACAGAGTCATCAAAGAGGCGCAGATGCAACACCAGATCCCCTCCTACAAGGGCAAACCGGTCAAGATCCTCTACGCCACACAGTACGATACCAAACCACCAAAGATCGCTTTGATCATGAACAGACCAGAAGGTCTCCACTTTAGCTACAAGCGCTACCTCATCAACAAACTGCGAGAAAATTTCGATCTGGAGGGCACTCCTGTGATACTAAGTCCTAGAAAGCGAGGAGAAAGGGAGGAATATGAGAATAGTTAGCGGAATGCGGCCGACAGGCAAACTGCACCTTGGCCACTACCTAGGAGTACTCAAAAACTGGATAGAGCTGCAAAAGGAAAATGAGTGCTACTTTTTCGTCGCCGATTGGCACGCGCTTTCTACCAGCTACGAAGACAAGCTCAACCTAAGAGAGCTCAGTATCGAGCTGGTACGAGACTGGCTGGCTGCCGGAGTCGATCCTACCAAAAGCGTGCTATTTGTCCAAAGCACCATCAAAGAGCACGCCGAGCTTTATGTGCTGCTCAATATGATCACTCCCCTTGGCTGGCTAGAGCGCAATCCCACCTACAAAGACCAGCTGGCCCAGATCAAAACCAAAGATATCCACACCGCCGGATTTTTGACCTATCCGGTGCTGCAGACGGCCGATATCATCCTCTATGACGCCGATGGCGTACCTATCGGGGAGGATCAGCGCCCCCATATCGAAATAGCCAGAGAGATCGTACGCCGTTTTCACCACCTTTTTGGATGCGAGGTCTTCAAGGAGCCAAAAGAGCTCCTTAGCCCCACTCCAAGACTTTTGGGTCTAGATGGCAGAAAGATGAGCAAAAGCTACAACAACGCCATCTATCTGAGCGAAACCAAAGAGGAGGTGTGGCAAAAGCTGCGAGGCGCCGTGACCGACCCGCAGCGCGTACGCAAAAGCGACCCGGGCAATCCAGAGGTCTGCCTCATCTACGACTACCATAAAGCTTTCAGCGACGAGGAGACCATCAAAAAAGTGGAAGAGGGGTGTCGCACGGCGGGTATCGGCTGCGTGGAGTGTAAGAAGTGGTGCTTGGAGTCTATCGAGAGGGTTTTGGAGCCGATGCGGGAGCGGCGAGCCGCTATAAGTGAGGATATGATAGCCGAAGTGCTCCAAAAAGGGGAGCAAAGGGCAAAAGCGGAAGCGGCCAAAAAAATGCAAGCCGTCAACGAAGCGGTCTTTGAACAAAGATGTGAGGTAGAAAAATGAGGCGATACCTAGGAGTGAAAAAAAAGCTCAAAATCTATATCGACAACGACGATAGATTTGAGGACAAACCTTTGTGGCAGCTTTTGCTACAAGAGGCCAAAGAGTATGGACTGGCAGGTGCTACGGTTTACAAAGCGGTAGCGGGTATGGGTGCGCATAGCGAGATCAGAAGCTTCAATGTCTGGAGCATCAGCCAAAAGCTCCCCCTCGTTATCGAAATGATTGATAGCGAGAGCAAGATCCGAGGCTTTTTGAACCAAATAGACCCAAAACTTCAAGAAGCCCTCGTCACCCTCGAGGATATCGAGGTACTGCTATATAAACATCCAAAGTTTGGCCAATGAAACTACTGCTAGCTATCGGTATAGGGGGATTTTTTGGAGCGATTTCTCGCTATTTGATCGCCCTTGGAATGCAAAAGCTCACGGGGCTTTTGTTCCCTATCGGGACGCTCACCGTCAATGTGCTTGGTAGTTTTATCATAGGCTTTTTGTACCTGTACTTCGAACAGAGCGTTGCGCCCTTACAAAAAGCTATGCTCATTACTGGATTTTTGGGAGCGCTTACCACCTTTAGCACCTTTAGCCTAGAAACCATGCTGATGCTCCAAGACGGGCTCTACGCCAAGGCTTTGCTCAATATCGCTCTGAACGTCACACTCTCTCTTTTGGCCACATTTGCTGCTATAATACTCTTCAAAAAAATCTATGGAGGATTGTGATGTATAAAATTGAGATGGAGAAGATGTGCGGATGTGCCAAGCGAGACGAGGAGCTCAAGAGCCGCTGGCTGGACAAAGAGTACGCCACCAAGGAGGAGGCGGAGCTCGAGGCCTTGCGACTGGCCAACCATGCCAACGCCAACTGGTGCAAGAAGCACCGCTTCTACGCCTATGAAGATGAAAATAACATCATCAAAATAGCCGTGGAGCTTAGCTGTCCCAAAGAGGTATGATGTTTCGCCTCCCACCCGTTACCACCAATCCAAAGGGCCAGATACGAAAAGCGGGGTTTGAGATCGAGTACACGGGGCGTCGCCCCATCGAAACCGCCTCGATTATCGTCCAGCTCTTTGGGGGAGAGGCCAAGATTCTCGACGAGTATGAAACCATAGTGGAAAAAAGCCGCTACGGCAGATTTTCGATCTATTTAGACTCCGTTTATTTGCGAAAAGATAGCGAGCACTACATCCTCAAAGATATGGAGGGGCTCAAAGAGCTGATCTACACCCTCTCGGAGCTCGTGGTACCCTACGAAGTAGTCACGCCGCCCATACCTTTTGACCATCTTGAAGATATAGAGCGGCTGCGGTTGGAGCTCAAAAAAAGAGGTGCCCAAGGCACGAGCGCTTCGATTTTGTATGCCTTTGGGATGCATATCAATATCGAAGCCCACTCCTATGAGACCAAAGAGATACTAGATATTTTGCGCAGTTTCGTGCTTTTGCAAGACTACATCGCCGAGGTGATCAAGGTAGATACTACCAGAAAGCTCACTTGGTTTATCGAGCCTTTCGATAAAGAGTATATGGAGCTGATTTTAGACAAAGGGTATCGGCCAAATTTTGAGGAGTTTGCCAAAGACTACATCTTTTACAACCCAACAAGAAACAGAGCGCTAGATCTGCTGCCTCTGCTAGTCTACCTCAAACCCGAGCTCAAAGAGGAGCTGCCCAAGCAAAAACTCTCCCCCCGCCCGGCATACCACTACCGCCTCCCAAACTCCCGCATCGACGAGGATGATTGGAGCGTGGCTTTTGAGTTCAATCAGTGGAGTCTGGTGGAGCGAGTGGCCTACCACAAAAAGAAGCTGGCCGAGCTGATCGACGAATACTGGGAGTTCCAGTCCACTCCTTTTTGGTTTATCAAAGAGTTGTGGATAGAGAGGGTCAAAGAGTGGCTCAAAGACGAGTCGTTGCTGTAACGGGTTCTTCCACAGGGAGCAAAAAGGCTTGGTTTTTTTTGCGCCTCTTTTTTGAGTGGCACAGGATTCGAGCAATTTTTGTCCACCCACAAAACTCATATCCGAAAAATTTTGACGCTTTACTCCTCACTGGAGGCGTAGATATCTGTCCAAAACTCTACGGCCTCAAACTTTCTTTACAATGCGAGCCCGAGCGTGACGAGATGGAACTACATCTTTTGGAAAAAGCGCACGATAAAGGGCTTCCCGTCTTTGGGATATGCCGAGGGATGCAGCTAATCAACCTCTTTTTTGGAGGTACCCTCCACCCAGAGATCACAGAGCTGGGTCTCTCCCATCCCCACCCCTACACTCCTTTGCCTTTAAAAAAAATCAAGATTTTGCCAAACACAAGACTCCACAATCTCCTTGGTTGCAACAGCCTCAAAGCCAACGCCCTCCACCACCAAGCCATTGACCGACTCGGTCAAGAGTTGCGTATCTGCGCTCACGACTGCAACCATATAGTCCAAGCCATCGAACACACCAAACACCCGATCCTTGGCGTGCAATGGCATCCGGAGTATCTTTTGTACCATCCTTTGCATCGCAAACTACTCCAATCTTTCATCCACACTTTATCCCCTCAAAAGCAAAATTAGACTATAATCAAAAAAACCTCACAGGAGCCAAGATTGGTCGATTTAAAAGCTTTAGAAAAAAATTTTGACGAGATTGCGGCAAGACTGCGTACAAAAGGGGTGGAAGAGCGGCTCTTAGAAGAGCTCAAAGAGCTTTTTGAAACCTATAAAAAGGAAAAACGCCTTTTAGAAGATTTGCAAGCTAAACAAAACAGCCTCTCAAAAATGTTTGGTATCTATAAAAAAGAGGGCAAAAGTATCGACGACCTAAAAAAAGAACTCGAAGCCAACAAGGCCAAAATAGCCGTCCAGCAAGGAGTGGTACGAGACCTAGAAGAGCGGCTCAAAACCTTGGCCCTCACCATTCCCAACCCTCCCGATCCCGATGTACCCGTAGGAGAGAGCGAAGAGGAGAATGTGGAGATCAAGCGGGTGCTCGAGCCTACCACTTTCGACTTCGAACCAAAAGAGCACTGGGAGCTGGGAGAAAAGCTTGGCTGGATAGATTTTGAGCGAGGAGTGAAGCTGGCCAAAAGCCGTTTTAGCGTACTCAAAAACGAAGGGGCAAGACTGGAGCGAGCGCTCATCAATTTCATGCTCGATCACAACCGCTCCTACGGCTTCGAGGAGGTCTATGTCCCCTTTTTGGCCAATAGCGCCTCGCTGCTTGGCACGGGACAGCTGCCAAAATTTGAAGAGGATCTTTTCAAAGTGTGCGACGAGGATCTCTACCTCATCCCAACGGCCGAAGTGCCACTGACCAACCTCTACCGAGACGAGATCATCAAAGATCTAGATGAACCCATACTCCTTACCGCCTATACCCCCTGCTTTCGTAAAGAGGCGGGCAGCGGCGGCAGGGACGTGCGGGGGATGATCCGCCAGCACCAGTTCGACAAAGTGGAGCTCGTCGCCATCACAAGGCCAGAGCAAAGCGATGAGGTGTTTGAGCGTATGGTAGCGTGCGCCAGCGATCTGCTGAGCAAACTTGGACTTCCCCATCGCCATGTGATGCTATGCACTGGGGATCTAGGATTTAGTGCGGCCAAGACAATCGATCTGGAGGTGTGGCTGCCGGGCCAAGGTAAGTACCGAGAGATCAGCTCCATCTCCAATACCCGCGACTTTCAAGCCAGACGAGCCCAGATACGCTTCAAAGATGGCAAGAAAAACAGATTGGCCCATACCCTCAACGGCTCGAGCCTGGCGGTCGGCCGCACACTTATCGCCATCATGGAAAACTACCAAACCAAAGATGGCCAGATCCATATCCCAAAAGCTTTGGAGGAGTACTTATGAAAATCAACACCTACATCGTCCGTACAATTCGTGATATGCTCAGCCTCTCCACCATCAAGCTGGCCTTGATGACGGCCGTACCCCTCTTTCTCGTATGGCTTGGCATCGGATGGGTCGTATGGGACCCTTTGGTCCATTTCACCTCTCAGATCATTACATGGATACCCTTTTCCATCGTCCGAGCCAACGGAGCCTTTATCATCACTTTTATGCTCTGGTTCATAGCCGTGCTGGTAAGCTACGCCATTTTCATAGGGCTCT
>WGAT01000051.1 GCA_015494715.1 Campylobacterota bacterium | reverse complement strand
TTGCCAAGCCCGTAGTTAAACTTTTTACTTGGAGCCTTTTCGGCTTTGGAGATGGCGAAGTAGTTGAACATCGAGACGGCGATATCGAGGATCGAGTCGATGGCGCTGGCCAGCACCGCCGCCGAGCCGCTCATAATGCCAACAAGCAGCTTGATAACCACCAAAATACCAGCTACCACGCTGGCCACTACCGTAGCGCTCTTTTGCAAAGTCATCGGCTTCCTTTGAGATTTTTGGGCAATTGTAGCTAAAGTAGGCTTAAAATCTTGGGAAGATTTTGGGCGATGAGGTGGCTAGAGCGATCCACGCTTTTTGGATCGAAGCGGTCGGAGACCACTTTGAGGATGGTAATAGGCTGGCGGTAGAGCCTAGCGGTGCATACCAGAGCCGAGGCTTCCATATCGGCAAGCCCTTTGTGGGGGGTGGTGGCGGGACGGGAGTGTGTGGTACAGCTCTCGTTTGGCAGCGTATCCGATGGCGGAAGATGATAGACTTGATGGGTATCGGCGTCGATGACTTTGTGGATATGGTAGAGGCGGCCTATCTCCTCTCCAGCGGCTATCCCCACATTGAGCATAGGCTCGGGAGAGAGGGTCAGGATATGCGAAAGTCCAGCCGCCGCTTTGCACTTGCCGATACCTGCGATGATGAGGGTATGGCTGCCTTCGTAGATGGCAAAGGGGGCTTTGTGCTCTTTTCGCAGCCCCAAAGCCTCGATGATTGGTCTTGCTTCCGTCGTCGTCGCGCAGTAGATGATCATAGTATGATTATATCACCACTTGGTTCCGCCGCCAAACTGCCCCATGGCCCTGTCCAGCTGCACTTCTGGATCTGGATTGATACTATCTTGCATCTGGGCGAAAGGATCGTTGCGGTACTCTTGCCGATCCACAGGATCGTTCAGATCGTATTGATACTTGTGGCCAGAATAGCCTCGGTATTTGTATCTATCCTCATCTCGATCGTCGTTTTGGAAAAGATTCGAGCCATTATTGAAATCAAAAGCGAAAAGTCCCACGTATCCACATAGCACCAAAAAGACAAGTTTTTTCATTTTTCTCCTCCTTGATTTGGATATTGAAGTATATTAAGGAGGAGAGTCAAAAAATGTCGTTTTGGAAATTTTTAAAAAATTTTTTCAATTGATAGAGCTTAACAGCAAATTTGCTTCAAGGTAAACCAGCCGTTTGGATGTTCGCCACTAAATTCCTCGAATTTAGGGTTCACATATACGCACGGCTCTCGCTCTGGCACGAAAGCGAAGCAGTTCGCTTTCTAAGCTTTTGGCTTACCCTCGCTCGCTTGAACTTGGGTCATAGGGGAGGAGCGTGAGGCAAACGACAACTGCTTGTCGTTTGTAGCTCCGCACGGCGAGGCGTATATGCGAAGCGAAGCGAGCATAGCCTACGCCCGGTCACCGAAATAATAGATAACCAAAAATCATCGTTCGCTTCACTCGCTCGATTTTTTTCAAGGTAAACCAGCCGTTCGTATGTTCGCCACTAAATTCCTCGAATTTAGGGCTCACATATACGCACGGCTCTCGCTCGGGAACGAAAGCGAAGCAGTTCGCTTTCTAAGCCTTTGGCTTACCCTCGCTCGCTTGAAATCGGGTCATAGGTGGAAATGACTTGATTGCCATAGCAAAGCTGTCAAGCCATCCAGAGGTGTCTTGATCCCCTTGAAATCGGGTCATAGGTAGAAATGCCGGATGGGTGATAGCATGAAGCAAAGCAGGAAGCAACAGCTAGAGCTCGCGTCTTAATCCCCTTGAAATCGGGTCATAGGTAGAAATAGCCCAAAATAACGAGCTTTTCCAGCGCTTCATTTTACTTGACATATCGAGTTTTCAAAGATAGTAAAAAGTTCTTATTTGTATAAGAGTATGATAGTCGTATATCGCTTAAAGTTTGATTAAAAGGCCATAAATAGGCAGTTTTTGGCTTCTAAAAAGTTCTTATATCAAAAAATCGAGATGTCGCAAAACAGATATTAGAACTTTTGGCCAAAAAGGATGCCATATTTTAGAGGTTGTTCAGGGGATATTTGACAAAAAATTCTCATATCATTTTCCGTATCTTTAAAATATCCTGAAATCAGAACTTTTTTGCTGGCTATTTTCACTTAAAATCCCGTAAAATTGGGAAAAGATCCTTTCAAAAAAGTTCTTATCTGATTTTAGTATTTTGCGATGAAAAATTTATGCCGGGGTTTTTCCTCCTCTATGGCTCGTTTGAAAGCGTTGATCTCAAATCCCAGAAGATTTTGGTAAGTGGTCTTGCCATATTTTGTTTTTGTGGGAGAGGCGAGGCGCTCTTGGATATTTTGGACGATGAGCTTTTTGCTTTTTGCCGAAAGCTTACCATCTTTTTGTTCTATCTTTTGATTTTTGGTGAGTATGGAGATGATCTCGCGATCGACGATGGGCTGGCGAAAAGGCTCTATCAGGTCGAAAACGAGGGTAGGCTTTTTGTAGTCGGTGGAGTGGAGAAAAGAGTAGTAGATGTTGAGCCCCTCTTTGATAGCGAGGGATTGGATGCGGTTGTAAAGAATGGCGTAGCCGTAGTTGAGGGCTTGGTTGATGGGATCTTGGGAGTCTTTGTGGGTGCGTTGGAAATGAGAAAGGTGGGTAATGAGAGCGAAGCCGTTCCAATAGAGCTGGCTGATCTGTCCTTCCAAACCCATCAAGCTTTTGGACTCTTTAATCTGATCGATTTTGGTGATGAGGGAGTCGATCTTTTGGATGATGATCTCTAGCTTTTCGTGCCGATGGCGGTAGGAGAAATATTTGAGTAGGTTGCGTTGATTTTTGGCTTTGGCGTAGTGGAGCGCTTTGGCGTAGGTGAGAGCTTTGGGAGAGAGGATCATCTTGAGCTGTTTGAGGTGGAGCTGTTGGGAGATTGATTTGTGGAAAGTGAGCAGTGCGTAGGGGTGGTTTTGGTCGATAAAGTCTATATCTATACCCGCTTTGGCGCACTCTTTGATGAGGTAGACCGATATGGAGGCTCGTGTGGTAGTGAGAATGATGCGTTTGACTCGATTGAAAGGGATCTGCTTGATAGGTTCGTCTTTGGTGCGTATCTTGATCTTGCCCATGGAGTAGTAGAGGTGGGATCCCGTTTTGGTGACGATGAGCTCAGTGATTTTGAGATAGTTTTTGAGGTAGGCTCTTTTTTGGCTTTGGACCTGCTTGATGGCCGATTTTTGGGGAGTGAGGAGTTTGAGGCGTTCATATGCTTCATGGACGAGGCGGTTCGGGTAGTTTGGCGAGGGATGGTAGCTTAGAAGCGGACGAACTATCTCGAAAAATTGGGCTTTTCTCGTGATCTTTTTAGAGAGTTTAGCCTGCACGATCTTTTGGACGACGATCTCATCGACTCTTTTTTGCAAGAGCTGCAGCTGGGAGGTGTCTGTGAGGATGCGGCCGTAGTAGGCGAGGAAGTCTCGGATATGCTCGTTGATTTTATCGACGGCTTGGGGAAGATCGAGATTTTTCGTCTCTTTGGAGAGTTTGGAGATCTTTTGCATCAGCCGGTCGTTGTCGATGCCAAATCCCTCGTTTTTGATATCGAAGCGCACGCCTAGGTAGGTAAAAGGCTTGGAGCGGTGGATGATGGCGGTCTTGGACTCTTTGAGACGTAGCTTTTCGATGGCTAGGCGCTGACTTACGAAGCGCAAGTGGCTTTTTGCCTCCTCGAATGTGCGGCCAAAGAGGATGATATCGTCGGCATAGCGCAAAAACTCGATCTCCCGCTTTTGCAAGGAGATGTCGAAAGAGTGGAGATAGATATTTGAGAGCAAAGGGCTGAGTACGTCACCTTGGTAGACCCCTTCGAGCTTGTCTTGCCACTGGCCTTTGAAAAGGGAGCCGTTTTTGAGAAACAGGGCGATGAGATAGAGGATTTTAGGGTCTTTGACGATCTTTTGGAGCTTGTGGTAGAGCCTATCGTGGTCAATGGAGTCGAAAAAGGAGTCGATATCGCTCTTGATTACGAACTCATGGGTCTGGAGCAAAGCTTTGGCCCTGTTGATGGCTTTGATGGGGGATTTGCCCTTTTGGTAGGCGTAGCTGCGGTCGCTAAACTTCAGATGTGTCGAGAGCTCTTCATAGAGGATCTTTTGGATGATTTTGGCTTTGGCATCCGGGATGGAGATGATACGGGTGTCGCCATCTTCTTTGGGCAGCGCAAAGGAGATATGAGGAGCGAAGCTAAAAAAGTTATCCTCTGGAGGCGGAAGCTGGAGCTTGGAAGCTTCAAAAGCTAGCCGCTCTTTGGTAAATATCTCATCGAAAGATTTGTCAAAAATAGAGCTCTTGGGCATCAAAAGGACCTTTATCGTAATGGAGGCGAAAGGAGCGTTTGAGTACATCCGCCGAGAGCGGGTAGATGCGTACATTGTCCTCTTTGGAGGTGAGTCGCAAGAGCTCCTCGATGATCCGGCGATACTGGCTGGCACTACACTCTATCTCGAATACGGAGTAATTGACCCGGTAGCCGTAGGATGCGAGCAGTCTTTCTACTTTTGTGCGCTTTTTGTCGCAGGTGATATCATACATCGCTAAAATTTTCATACTAAAAGTGTAGTATTAGTTTTTTTAAGCTAAGATAAGAAAAAAAGGAAAAAATGGTGCGATCGATTCAATTCGTCGTCCAAGCGGACTTTTCTCCCCCTCCATTCATCGGCTCGATGGTGCGTGGAGCGCTGGGACGGGCGCTCAAAGAGGTGGTCTGTGTCAATCCAAGTTTTGAGTGTCCAGGGTGTTTTGCCAAAGAGAGCTGTCTATACTACGATATGTACGAGGCCAAAAAGCGCTTTCACGATTTTCGTCTGGATTTTGCGCTTTGGCCAAAATCGCTGGAGTTTGGTATACGGCTGTGGGGGGAGGCGAGCGGAAAGTATCCTTATATCCTGAGTGCCTTGCATCGGATGCTATCTGTCAAGGGGCTGGGTACAAAGAGGGAGCGGGTGGAAGATTTTAGGATATGGAGCGAGGGTATGCTCGTTTTTGATGGAAAAAATTTTGTGCAACGGCAATTAAAACCAAAAAATTTTCAAATCGACACTTTTTGTCCACAAGTCCAGCTACAATTCAAGACACCGGTACGGATCAAGAAGAATGGAAGATTTTTACGCCCAGAGAATTTAGGCATCGAAGAGGTACTCATATCCTTGGCTAGGAAAAAGAGCTTTTACGAGGGGGAGCGGATATATATAGAAAAGTTTCCAAAAGTAGAGGCCAAAGAGCTGAAGATGATAGATTTTGAGCGTTACTCCAATAGACAAAAGAGCAAGATGAAAATAGGCGGGGTGATAGGGTGGATGAGGCTAAAAGAGCTTACACCCCAAACCTATGAGCTCCTGAAATTTGGGGAGCTTGTAGGAGTTGGGAAGCTTGGGACTTTTGGACTGGGAAGTATGCGAATGAAGGAGATGGAGTGAAAGAGGTGGAAAAGATCGCACTGGCGGCATTGCTGCACGATATTGGGAAGTTCGCTCAAAGAGCCGATATTCCTCTCAGAGAGCCTTTTAAAAAGAGAAACTACGGCTACAAGCATAGCGCGTATACGGCTCAAGTGCTGCAAGACTATTTTAAGGATATCGAGGGTTATCATCAGTACGCATATGAACACCATATAGTAGGCCCTAGCAGCGACGAGGGGTCGTGGATCGTGGCGGCTGCGGATAGACTGGCGAGCGGCTTTGAGAGAGAGGAGTTTGAAGAGTATAACGGCCAACAAGAAGATTTTCGCTACCAGCGATTGATGGGCCTTTTTGATGAGTCCAAGCGCTATGCGATCGCTCCTTTGGGCGTGGAGAGCATCTTTGCTACGGATCAAAAGTCTAAGGAGAATGAGTATAAATCTTTATGGGAAGAGTTTATCGGTGCTCTTGCAAAGCTTGCGAAAGCCTCGGGTACGCAATCAACTGACCTATTGGCTTTGGAGTATCTGCTCAATAAATATACGAGTTTTATTCCAAGTGCCACCACATTCAAAGGAAAATATAAGCCCGTCAAAGCGAATGTCCCTTTATATGACCATCTGCATGCTACCGCTTTGTTTGCCGCGGCGATCGCCGCTTTGTCGCCAGCTAAGCGCAACGAGGTGATAGACTACTACCGATTGAAAAAAGAGCCGCCAAAGGGAAGTTTTTTGCTGCTGAACGGGGATTTCTTTGGTATTCAGCAGTTTATTTTTAACGATGTGGAGACCAAAGCGGCGGCAAAAGTATTACGGGGCAAATCGGCTTTTGTACAGATACTCTCAAAAACCATCGCTTTGCATATAGCCAAGGAGATGGGCGTGGGCCCTTTGGGTATCATATCCGAGGCTGCGGGGAAATTTGAGATCTTGTTGCCAAACGAACCAAAAGTCGTCCAAAAACTGCGTACGCTCAAACAAGAGCTTGATACCTATTTTGTCCACTCCTTTTTTGGGGAGACGGGCGTGGGACTTAGCTGGATAGAGTGCGGGATAGAGGATTTTATTCAAAAAGGAGCCTATCAAGAGCTTCGGGATAGATTGGCCAAGGAGGTAGAAAAGGCAAAGTTGCGCAAGTTTTCTTTACACGAGCGATCCTACGAGATAGCGTGGGAAAAGGGGCTGAGCAATGCAAACCAGTGTTTTGCCTGTAAAAAAAGGATTGGAAAGAAGCGACACGATGTAGAAAAGCTGGTTTGCGATAGTTGCTATCGCTATATTCTCATAGGCAAACATCTGGCCAAGCCCAATTTTATGCGAATTTCTCGCCAAAAGAGCGATATAGAGATTTTTGAGGGCTACTATCTTGATTTTCCCAAAAAAGCCCAGATCGACGATACGAGCGTGGCTTTGTACGACATAGCCGTAGACGAGGAGTTTCGCGGTTATCCCAAATGGGAGATAGGTGCGTATGTGGCAACGGATGAGAAGGGAGCGATTCTAACCTTTGAGGAGCTGGCGAAGCGAAGCGTCAAAGAGGGGATCGAAGAGGGCAAGCGGGAGTTTGGCGTCGAAGCTTTGATGAGCCTCAAAGGGGATGTGGACAATATGGGCAATTTTTTGCGCAAGCAAAGCTTTGGCTCCTTTGCCAAGTACAATTTCTTTAGCCGTCTGATGGACTATTTTTTTAGCGTCTATGTGCCCCATCTGATGAGAGAAAATTATCCCAATACCTACACCGTCTTTGCCGGAGGGGACGATCTGTTCGTGCTTGGAGCGTGGGATGAGACGATCGAGCTGGCCAAGGAGGTGCGAGAAGATTTTATGCGCTTCGCTCAAGGCTCTGGGCTGAGTTTTTCTGTAGGGATGGTGATGAGCAAACCTACCAAACCCATATCCTTTATCGCCGAGTGGAGCGAAAAAGCCCTCGAAAAGGCCAAGGAGACGAGCGGCAAGGATGCGATCTCCCTCTTTGGCGAAACGATCAAGTGGGATGAGTACCTCCAAGAGGAGCAAAAGTGTAGCGTGCTTGATCACTATCAAACGACCGCTTTTTTCTATCGCCTTTTGGAGCTGAGCGATATGAGTAAAAGAGTGCGGCAAGGGGATCCGCAAGGAGTGATGTGGAAATCCAAATTACGCTATATGTTCGCAAGAAACATAGACTCAAAATTTATGGATGATTTGGCCATTTTAGACAAGTTGATCGAAAGACATCCCCAAAAGATGCGGGTCTGTTTGAGCGAGTATATCTACAAAAGAAGAAAAGCATAAAAAAGGAGAGAGGATGCCAAAGTTTTATCTACGACCGGATGACAAACTTTTTGATGAGGTGGCGCTGGAGTGGGCCAAAGCTATTTATGGAGATGAGAAGGATCCCGCAACCAATAAAAATCAGATACGAAACTTTTATGACAAAATTTTGGAGTTTTACGACAAAGTCTATGTCCAAAAGGAAGAGTTTGAGGATGTGCGCCCTTTTTTGAAGATGCTCAAATCCAAAATCGAGTACGCCAAAGGGCGAAAGGTGGCCAAAGAGGCGTTTGTAGAGTTTATCACAAAAGGGGTCGATAGTATCCAAACCAAAGAGGATCTTAAAAACTACAAACTCCTTTTTGAGGCGGTTATAGGATTTTTTATCGGTATCGAGTATGACAAGAAAAACGCAAGGGGGTCAAGATGAAGATTATCAAACTAGTCGGCGAGATGGAAGTGATTACCGGACTTCATATCGGAGGCGGGGACGATACGATGCGAATAGGAGGCATCGACGATCCCGTTGTCAAAGATATCAACAGCGACAAGCCCTATGTGCCCGGCAGCAGTCTTAAGGGCAAGATGAGAAATTTGCTCGAGTGGAGTTTGGGCACGCCCCATATCACCAAGGGGCATCCTTTGGACTCAGAATATCTTGATAATCCTGCATTTGAGGAGAAAAAAGAGGCACTGCAAACGCTGCTTAAGCTCTTTGGGGACAAAAGCGGAGAGAGCGGGATAACAAGGGCGAGTTTTGGCGATTGTCGGCTCAGCGAAAGCTCAAAAGAGATGAAACTGAGCGAGGCGAAGTTTGAAAATACGATCGATCGGGTCAAAGGGACGGCGAATCCTAGACAGACCGAGCGGGTGCCCAGCGGCGTGCGTTTTGTCTATGATATCCGTATTAAAGTTTTAGACGGAGACGACGAGCGAAGTTTTAAAGATATGATCCAAAAGGGTTTAGAACTCATTGAAAATGATTTTTTAGGTGGAAACGGAAGCCGCGGATATGGACGGGTGAAGTTTCACAATAAAGAGCAGTGGGAAGAGATACAACTATAAAGAGTGCGTGATGAAACTATATAAAGCGACCATAGAGCCAAAAAGTGCTTTTGCCACCTCTTTGAAAGGGGATACCCTTTTTGGTCATCTGTGCTGGTATTTGCATTTTATGGGCGAGGATTTGGGCAAGATGATGCGAAATTATGAGCAAGAGCCTCCTTTTGTGGTCTCGGATGCTTTTTTTAAAGGATTTTTGCCCAAGCCAAAACTGCCCTCGAATGTTTTGGGGGAGAGTATGGAGCAAAAAAAGCTCAACCGCAAAAGGCGTTGGGTGCGTTATGAGGATTTTGTGCGGGGCGATTTTTCCAAGCCTTGTGAGTTGGAAGACCCCAGCGCTCAGCGTCTGCACAACTCCGTCGATTACCGCTCCGCTCATACGGGGGGTGATTTCTCTCCTTTTGCCTCCAAGGAGTATATGCCCTCAAAAAAGGAGATCTATTTTCTTATCAAGGAGGCGTTTGTGGAGCCGGTGCGCAAGGCTTTGGTTTGGATGGGTATTGACGGATATGGGAAAGACCGCACGATAGGCAAGGGGCGCTTTGAGGTACTGGCTTTTGAGCAGATCGATTTTCTCCCCTCAAACGAGTATCAGATGGCGCTTTCGCCTTTGGATCCGTATGGAATAGAAGAGATTTGGTACGAGAGTTTCGTGCGATTTGGGAAACTTGGGATGGATAGAGCCGCCACAAACCCTTTTAAACGCCCTTTGGTATTGGCCGATACCGCAGCGGTTTGTAAAGGGATGCAAAAAAGGCGATATGTTGGGCGAGGTGTGAGAGGCGTGTCCAGCTGGGAGGATGTGGTCCATCAAGGGTATGCGATACTATTTTCTTTTGGAGTGCAGCGATGAATAGCTACTATCTTAAATTTACCACCCTCTCGCCCGTGCATATAGGTAGCGGCGAAGTCTATGAGCCCATCAATTTTGTTATCGACGGGGGATATTTGTATGAGTTTGACGAAGAGGTCTTTTTTCAAAGTCTTAGCCCCATTGAGCAAAATCTTTTGCTTCAAAAGTCTGAGGATCTGTTTGCTGTGATTGCATTTTACAAAAATCATGCGGCTCATGCCAAAAAGCTATACAACTATAAAATTCCCGTAGATAAAAATATCGCAGATCGTTATAAGAGTGCTTTTAACAAAGATGGCAGTAAAAACCAAAATCAGTTCACGATCGATCGCTTCTACCGCTCGCCCAACACCTACTTGCCGCTCATCCCGGGCAGTTCGATAAAAGGGGTGCTCGATACGATTTTGCATATCTATGCCAAGCCCGAGGTGGCATCCAACAAAGTACGCCAAAAGCTCAAAGTTTCTGACGCTTTGTGTATCAAAGAGCCACAGGAGCGTATAGGAATAGCCAAAAGAGTCTACAAAAAAGATCTTACCTCTACAAAAAAAGGAAATATGCCCGTAAATTTGGAGTTTCTTAGAAAAGGCAACGAGTTTATCTGCAAGATTGATACCCAATTTTCTTGGGGAGATATCCTACGCAATGTAGAGAGGTTTTTTAATGAGGGGCAGCGTCAAAGCCCGTTTGTAAAAATTGCAAGGGACTCTTTTACTCTTCGTGTCGGAAAATTTAGCGGCAAGCCTTTTAGCGTGTATGAGCCAAGAGATATAGGGCAGGTAAAGACGAAGATGGTCTATGGCCAAGAGGAGTTTGGATGGGTGCGAGTCCAAAGGGTCGAAGAGCCAGAGTGGCGAGAGCTTTTTTCAGAGTATGAGAGGCTCAAGGCAAAAAGAGTTGAGGAGATCCAAAAAAGACGAGGGCAAATTAAAGAGAAGTTTCGCAAAGAGCAAGAGGAACGCAGACGAATCCAAGCGGAAAAAGCAAGAAGAGCCAAGGAGGAGGAGCGAAAGGCAAAAGAGCTCAAGGAGGCCGAGGAGAGGAGATTGGCGCAGATGAGCCCTTTTGAAAAGGCGTTGTACGAGCTGCAAAAAAACAATCCAAATCCACAAGAGACAATCGATATCCTTCTTTTTAACGCCATTAAAAGTGGCAAGCTTGAACGATTTCAATGTGAAGCGCTTCATAAACTCAAAGATGAGATGATAAAACGTAAGAAATGGGTAGAGACCTCGAAAAAACCGCAAAAGGATAAAAGATATAAGCGGACGCAAGAGGTGATAGCGATGTTAAAAGAGTGCAATGAAAAAAAAGGATAAGCGATGGCCAAAGTTTTGATATCTTCGGTGGGCGTTGGGAATAAAAGAGAAGGGGGCTATCAGACGGCTACATACGAGTATAACGGAAAGAGAAAGTCGACCCCTTTTGTTTCCAAAGCGCTGGTGGAGTTTTTGGGGATCGAGAGGCTCTTTTTATTGGGGACGAGGGGCTCTATCTGGGATAGCGTCTATGCCGAATTTGGCGGCAAGGATGAGGAGATAGAGCTGGCTCTTTGGGACAAAAAAGAGAGAAATAGCATCGATGAGGAGGATTTGAGGATAGTACAAAATCAAATCGATAAATTTTTAGGTAGTGTGGGCTCAAAGTGCTTTTTGATAGAGTATGGGATCAATGAAGAGGAGTTGTGGAAAAATTTTGGCATCTACCTAAAAATTTTGGACCATTTAAATAAGGGAGATGAGGTCTATATCGACATTACCCACTCTTTTCGCTCTTTGGCGCTTTTTGGTCTGGTAATGACTCAGTTTGGTCATACGATCAAAGAGAAGAATTTTAAAATAGCCGGAATCTTGTATGGAATGTTTGAATACAAACATCACAATGATGGGATCACGCCTATAGTCGATCTTAAGATCTTGTACGATCTGATTGAGTGGATGAAAGCCATAGAAAATTTGACCCAATACGGCAATGCGGACAAGATTGCAGAATTGTTAAGCGGCGATAGGGAGTTTGAAGAGGAGCGAAAGATTTTTAACAATTTCTCCCTCTCGCTTCGGATGGCCAATCTCGCTTCTATCAAGAAAAATATCAACAGCTTGGATAAAAAGCTCAAAATCATCCAAAACTCCTCCAATCCAATCATCTCGTTGCTTTCGGATGAGGTGATCGATTTTATCGAGAGGCTCAACAAAGAGAAATTATCCGATTTTCAGCTGGCCATTGCCGAGTGGTTTTGCGAGCACAAACATTATGCTTTGGGCTATGTGGCTTTGGTAGAGTCCATCGTGACAAAAGTGTGTGAGCGTAAAGGCTATGCGGTAGACGAGAAAGAGGCAAGGGATCGAGCCAAAAGAGAGATAAGCCAAATCAATAAATCGCTATATTATGATATTTACAAATCGGCCAACAAGATACGAAACGACATCTGTCACCAAATAGGCAAAAGAGAGACCTCGCTTCTCACCGATGCGAACAATTTGGAGCGATATATCCAAAGGACCAAAGAGGTTTTTGATCGATTGGAGAGAGGATGAAACTTTTGCTCTTTTTCTCCCACCGCCTCACCGACGCCCAAAAAGAGGATGCCCAAAAAAGTTTGGGGGTAGAGGAGTTTGTCTATCTGCCCTCTGAGCTTCAGCAGCTCTTTTCCAATGTCCCGCCCCAGCTTGAGAGTTTGGATAAGTATGTGCGTCCCTTTGCAGAGTATTTGCTGGAGGTAGCCAAGCCGGGGGATTATGTTTTGATCCAAGGGGATTTTGGGCTGGTCTATCGTTTGGTGGAGATATCCAAAGTCCTTGGGCTCATCCCCGTATATGCCACGACGAGGCGGGTGGCTCTCGAGCGTCAAGAGGGGGAGAGAAGCATCAAGCTCTCGGCTTTTGAACATATACGATTTAGGAGGTACTAATCGATCGATGAAAAAGAGCGCCAATATCCTCCACTTCATCCGCCATATTATCAAAAACCGCCGTTTTTGCACCAAAGCGATGGCCCAGACGCTAGGAACTTCGGACAAGACTATCCAGCGCTACATTAAAGAGGTGGAGGAGTTTTTTGGGATAGAGCTTTTGAGGTATGAAAAAGGGTGTTACTATCTGCCCGATACCGCTCCTTTGCGTACGATATTGATAGAGCCAAAAGATATTGAAGATTTTGAGCGGGTGTTTGATCTTTTGGCGATGGCGGATACTTCGTATGTGCGATTTTTAGGCATCGACGACGCTTTAGTCAAAAAGCTGCTCAATGA
>WGAT01000050.1 GCA_015494715.1 Campylobacterota bacterium | reverse complement strand
GATACGATACGCCCCCGCCTCCTATCGAGGAGAGCGAGCCCGATTTTGATGAGCGCTACCCCAAAGATCCTAAATATGAGGATCTTCCCTACCGACCAAAAAGCGAGTCGCTCAAAGATACCAGAGAGCGGGTGATGGAGTATTTTTACGAGGAGATCGTTCCCTCGCTTTTGGTATATGAGACCGTGATGATCGCAGCCCACGGCAACTCTTTGCGGGCACTCATCATGTTTTTGGAAGAGATCGCTCCAGAGGATGTGCGTACCATCGAAGTTCCCACCGGCACGCCGATCGTCTATGAGCTCACCAAAGAGCTCAAAATCAAAGACAAAATCGTCTACACCCACTAAAGTGGAGGGCCGATCCCTCCATAATCTTACCAAAGGCCCTTTTAGCCCATCTCCTCTAATTTTTTATAATGATCCATCAATTGCTTCCGCACATCGGCAATCATTGCCGGAGTAGCCTTTGGCGATTCGAGCCACTCTACTTTAAAGTCGCTCTTTGCCGTATGAAAAGCGCACTCATTAAGATAGGCGTTGTACTCCTCAATCGATTGACAAATACGCTCTTCACCAGTCTCGGTATTATGGCATCGCAACAGCCATCCGCCCATACCATTAGGGATAATCTCCGTCTCGATAATCAAAATATCTTGCTCTTGCATCACGCCTCCTTTAGCTTGGCCACACTTTGACCAAAATGTACATACTGCCCAGATTGTACCAAAAGATCGGCTCTATCTCGCTCAAAAAAAAGCAAAACGGTAGAACCCATCTTGAAATACCCCAAAAGCTCCCCTTTTTTTAGCCATAGATTTTCATATTCAAAAATATCGATCTCTTTGGGATGATTGGTCTCTATACGCTTCTCAAACACCAGCGTCATCTTCCCTACGTTCAAAGCCCCCACAAGCACGATAAAAAGCGTATACCCTTGAGGCGTGCTACACTCTAAGATCACCCGCTCGTTTTCGATGAACAGATTGGGCTTTTTGCGCAAAAATCGTAAATTTACCGGATAGAGACACCCGGGTATATGTACTACGCGCCGCACTTGCAAGTCATAAGGCACATGATAGCGGTGGTAATCTCTTGGAGAGAGATAGAAGTTTATAAACGCTCCGTCAATTATCTTGGAACAATCGCACTCTTTGAACAGATCGCATACATTGTACTCCATCCCTTTTATCTGCAAAGCCTTATTCTGATGGAGTCTACCGCACTCCGTGACGAGCGAATCGGTAGGGGATATCACCCCTTCTTGTAGTTTTCGCTGCTTTTGCAAACTTCTGGTAAAAAGCTCGTTGAGACTTTGGTAGGCGCTTGGATGCTTAAACTCCTCCATATCCAAATTTAGGAGCTTCACATACGAATAGTTTATAAATCTTTGTATAAAAGGATGGAAACGGTGAGCGGCAAATTTACCAAAACCCCGTGAGAGGATATTGGTCACTACTCTTTTTTTCAAGCGTTTCCTTTTTTGCTTTGAATTTTAACAAAAATTTGTATATACTCAGACAAAAATTTGACAAAATTCCAAGGAGAAAAATGCTACGTTTTGCACCAAGTCCCACCGGGGATATGCATATTGGCAATCTTCGTGTGGCGATATTAAACTACCTCGTCGCCAAACAGCGGGGCGAACGCTTTTTAATTCGGATAGAAGATACCGATACGCAGCGAAATATCGAGGGGAAAGATCAAGAGATTTTAGAAATTTTACAAAAGTTTGGTTTAGAATACGACGACGTCGTCTACCAAAGCCAAAACTTCTCGTTCCATCAAAACTTTGCCAAGAAGCTTTTACAAGAGCATAAAGCCTTTCCTTGCTTTTGCACCCCCGAAGAGCTCCAAGCCCAGCGGCAAAAAGCAAAAGAGCAAAAACGACCCTACCGCTATAGCGGCAAATGTGAAAATAGCACCCTTGAAGAGGCCGCCCAAAAAAAAGAGCCTTTCGTGGTACGTATTAAAAAACCTCAAGGCCCCATTGCGTTTTACGACCTCATCAAAGGCGATCTTCATTTTGAACCCAAAGAGGTGGACAGCTTCGTTATTTTACGAGCTGACGGCCGCCCCACCTACAATTTCGCCTGCGCCATCGACGATATGCTCTATGACATCAGCCTTGTAATTCGAGGCGAGGACCACGTCAGCAACACCCCAAAACAGATCCATGTCCAAAGAGCGCTAGGATACGATAAAAAAATAGAGTACGCCCACTTGCCCATCATCCTCAATAGCGAGGGCAAAAAGATGAGCAAACGAGAGAGCGCCTCCAGCGTCAAATGGCTTTTAGAAGAGGGCTTTTTGCCTCAAGCCATCGCCAATTATCTTATTTTGCTTGGCAACAAAACCCCCAAAGAGGTCTTTACGCTCCAAGAGGCAATAGAGTGGTTTGATCTTAGCGCCCTCTCCAAAGCTCCGGCTCGATTTGATATGGAAAAATTACGCTTTATCAATAGAGCCCATCTTGAAAAACTCACACCACAAGAGCTCGCCCAAAAGCTTGGCATCCACGAGAGTCTAGGAGCATTGGCCAAACTCTATCTTGAAGAGGCGAGTACCCTCAAAGAGCTTAAAACCAAACTGGACGCCATTTTTGGCCAAAAAGATTTTGGGGAATTTGAAAAGGAGGCAAAGATTCTTAAAGAACATATCCTCGCCATGGAGCTGCCGCAAAGTTTTGAGAGTTTTAAAAAGGAGTTGATGGCAAAAAGCGGTCTGAGAGGAAAAAGATTTTTCAAACCTCTTCGGCTACTGCTCACCGGAGCGCCCCATGGGCCAGAGATATCTCAACTCTATCCGTTACTTAAAGACCATATCAAAGGAATTGTACAATGATAGTCATAGGCACACTTTTGCAAGCGTTGGCACAGATTTTACATATGGTGATCAACATCTACATCTGGATCGTGATCATTGCGGCTCTGATTACTTGGGTACGCCCCGATCCGTACAATCCAATCGTCCAAACCCTGTATCGTTTGACCGAGCCCGTATATGCCCTCGTACGCCGCTATATTCCCACGGTGATCGGAGGCATCGATCTAGCGCCTCTTATTATCATTTTGGCGCTGCAGTTTATAGATCTTTTCTTCGTACGGCTGCTTATGCATTTGGCCTATAGGTTGGGTGCTTGAGGTTTCTTTGGCTTTTACTCCCTTTGGCTCTTTTGGCCAAAGAGATCACGCTGCAATTTTTGGAATCCAAACCAAGAGGCCTAGCCAAGGATTACTATATTTGGCGCTTTTTGGATCAAAAAATCACCCCCAAAGAGGCGCAGCGGGCCTTGGAGCTGACACAACGCGTCAACTACAAAATCCTTCGGCGCTATATCCTCAAAAGCCAAAACCCACACCTTACAAAGATTGTACGCTGTCTTGGGACCCCTTCGTACAAACTTTTACAAGTAGACGCGGAGTGTGCGGCTTTGGGAGTAAGCGGATCGAAACTTCTTCGCCTCTCCCCAACCCAAAAAAAAGAGCTCTTTGCCAAGCTCGCCCCCTTTCCCAAGGTACGCAAAAAGTATGGCCCTTTTTGGTCCAGCGATCCCTATAAAGCCAGCACAAGCAACCCACACCAATTTCTACGGATATTTTTCCTCTCGGGCAAAAAAAACAGAGCGAAATTTTTTAATCGCCCTCTCTCCAAATCCTTTATCGCCAAACTTACAAAATCTAAGAGTTTTCCAAGATTCGTACGCTACTGCCTTAGTGAAAGGCTAGAAAGACCTATTAAATCCTTGTTACGATTTCGTGCCAATAAGCTGGACGCGCAAAGCAGCTTTTTTCTCGCTATCGAGGCGATCAAGAGAGGATTACCCCACGCCGCACTTGCATTTTTACAAAACTCGGAAAAAAAGAGCTACTACCAATCCCACAAAGACAGGGCCAATCTGTGGCTGTACAGACTAACCCACAAAAAAAAGTATCTTGATAAAGTGCTGCACTCATGGGATCTTAACCTATATGTACTACTCGCATATGAGTGGGCCCATACACCCTTTACCAACTACTTCGTCCCAAAGCTCAAAGGGCGTACCTCCATTGATTTGAGCGACCCTTTCGTGGCTGAGAGATTGCGAAGAAATCTCCCTCCCAAAAATCTAGTGGCCTACCGCAACACCCAAAGCCTGTACGCTTTGGTGCTAGAAAAGGAATCCAATTTCCATCGCCACCCTTTTATTCTCCCCTACACACCCTACCTAGCCGATCAACCAATCTCCCAAAAAGCGTTAATCCACGCTCTGGCCCGTCAAGAGAGCCGCTTCGTGCCCGGATCAATTTCACGCTCTTTTGCCTTGGGACCTTTGCAATTTATGCCTTTTTTGGCAAAACATACCGCCAAAAAGCTAGGTATTTCGCATTTTGATCTTGATTGGATGTTCAAAGAATCCATAGCCGTAGGTTTTGCCAAAGATCATATCCGCTATCTCCAATCCAGACTGCACCATCCCCTTTTGATCGCCTACGCCTACAATGGAGGCATCGGCTATGTCAAAAAACGGGTCGTCCCACTCTTTACGAAATACGACCCTTTATTGGCTATGGAGCTGGTCAACTACCCAGAGACTAAAGAGTATGGCAAAAAGGTGCTGGCCAACTACATCATCTATCGCAAAATTTTAGGCCAGCCCATCGCCCTTACTCCTCTTTTGAAAAGACTAGCGCCGTTGAGCCGTAGACTTTATGGGAAAAGATGAGCGTAAGTTTGGACTCTTTGAGTGCAGGAAAGGTAACGAGATAAAAATGGTACCAAGGTTCGCACAAAGGCATCTGTTTTACAAGCAGATCCTCTTTATCCAGCTCTTTAACCGCAAGGGGTTCGTGGCCGTCGAGCCTTAGGCTATAGCCCGGATGGAAAAGCCCCGCTTTTTTGGGGTCGTCAAAATCATTATCGATATAAACACGCACAAAAAAACACTCTTTATCCTTATCGCATCGATGCAACGGATTGAGATATGTAGCGATGCATAGAGCCTTGTTTTCCAAAGAGATGGCGATATCGCCCTTTTTGGTATAACGCAACGCCTCCACATACGATTTATCCACACTAAAGACTCGAAGCTCCTCTTTATGAGCGCATCCGGCTAAAAAGGGCAAGAGCAAAAGCAGTATCCAAATTTTTCTCATGGCATCCCCGTTTTTGTTTTTGATTATAGCTAGTCTTAACTTTTTATTGGATAAAATAACCAATAAAAAAGGGGTGCAGTGAGAAGAGCAGTGGCTTTTACGGGACCATCCAACAGCGGCAAGACCACAATCATAGAAAAAATAGCCAAACGCCTCATTCCAAAATATCACGTAGCCATTATCAAACATGACCCCAAAGATAAAGCCACGTTTGACATAGAGGGCAAAGACAGCTACCGCTTTTTCCAAACGGGAGCCGAAGTGGTGGTCACCTCCCCTACTCGCACCACCTACTTCTCCCACCGCTCTAAGGAGATCGACGAGATCATACAGATGCTGGGCTCTTTCGATCTTTTGATGGTAGAGGGGCTCAAATACCTGCCACTGCCTCGCATCGGAGTCTTTCGAGGAGCGATCGATCCAAGCTATCTGGAGTTTGTCCAGGCCGTGGCCATAGACCAAAGCGTAGATAAAAACCAGATCCCAAAGCATATCGCCATACTCGATCTCAATGATCCCGATCAAATCATCCAATGGATATTCCAAAACGCAAAAGAGGTGTAATATGACAGAAATCATCGAAGCGATCAAACGAAGCGCAAAACGCATAGCCCAAGAGATCCAAACCACGGACTTTGGTTACCACGAAGGAACGAACGAATCTGGCGAACAGCAGCTCAAGCTCGATGTCAGAAGCGATCTGATCATCGAAGAGGAGCTTGCTCAAGTCTCCTCCATTAAGCTTCTCGCCAGTGAAGAAAAGAGTGACCCGATCACCATCAACGAAGAGGGGAGATATCTCGTAGGCTACGACCCGCTGGATGGAAGCAGTCTTGTAGATACAAACCTCAGCGTAGGCTCGATTTTTGGGATCTACGAAAAGAGTTTTAATGGGCCCGATCTTCTTGCTTCGGCTTATGTGGTCTATGGACCAAGGGTGGAGCTGGTCACCGCCACGATCAAAGCGGAGCGCTTCATCTTGCAAGGGGATGATTTTGTCTATCTCCAAGAGCTGGCCCTCAAAGATAAAGGCAAAATCAATGCTCCCGGAGGCACCCAAAAGCACTGGTATCCTCATCACAAAAAACTGATCCAAAGCCTTTTTGAGGAGGGGTATCGCCTGCGTTATTCGGGCGGGATGGTACCAGATCTGCATCAGATCCTCGTCAAAGGTGGAGGACTTTTTAGCTATCCCGGGACCACGGACAAGCCCTCTGGCAAGCTTCGCAAGGTCTTTGAGGTCTTTCCTTTTGCCAATATATACGAAAAGGCGGGTGGAAACGCCATAGACGATCTTGGCAGAAGGCTGCTGGAGCTGCCCGCGCACGAGGTACACGAGACCACGCCTTGCTTTTTTGGCTCCAGCTACGAGATCCAAAAGGTCAAAGAGTATTATGGACAAGCTTGAGCGCTACGAAGCCGCGCTCCAAGAAGCTCTTGAGAGGCTTAAAGAGTGCCAAAAACAAAGAAATCTCAAAAGCTGCCTGAAATGCCCAAAAATCATAGGCTGCCAAGTACGCCAAAATTATGTCAAAGCGGTCTATGAGAGCATGAACAAAGGCCAAGGGGGCGGATTTGAATTTTAAGGAGAGTAGATGAAAAAACGATATATCACCACGCCTATTTACTACGTCAACGACGTACCCCATATCGGGCACGCCTACACCACCATCATCGCCGATAGCGCCGCGAGATATTTTAGGCTTAAAGGCTTTGATACTTTCTTCCTCACAGGCACCGACGAGCATGGACAAAAGATCGAAGAGGCCGCCAAAAAGCGAGGCAAAACGCCAAAAGAGTACGCAGACGAAATCAGCGCCAAATTCAAAGCCTTGTGGGACGAGTTCGAGATCAGTTACGACAAGTTCATCCGCACTACAGACCCAGAGCACATCGCCGGAGTACAAAAGGCTTTTGAGAAAATGTACCAAAAAGGGGACATTTACAAAGGGGTTTACGAGGGGCATTATTGCATCAGCTGCGAAGCTTTCTTTCCCCAGTCCCAGCTTATCGACGAGGAATTTTGCCCAGATTGCGGCAAGCAGACCGGTATCGTCAAGGAAGAGAGCTACTTCTTTCGCCTCTCCAAATATCAAGACAGACTGCTTGAGCTCTACCAAAAAGAGGAGAAGTTTGTCCTGCCAAAATCCAAAAAGAACGAGGTGATCCGTTTCGTCGAATCTGGATTACAAGACCTCTCCATCACCCGTACCAGCTTCGACTGGGGGATCAAACTGCCTCCATCCATCAACGATCCCAAACATGTCATGTATGTGTGGCTTGACGCCTTGCTCAACTACATCACCGCCCTTGGCTACGGCACCGACGAGCGGCTCATGCACTACTGGCCAGCAGACTACCATCTGGTAGGCAAGGATATTTTGCGCTTCCATGCCGTCTACTGGCCGGCCTTTTTGATGAGCCTGGAGCTCCCCATGCCTAAACATATCGCAACCCATGGCTGGTGGACCAGAAACGGGCAGAAGATGAGCAAATCCAAAGGCAACGTGATCGATCCAAAAGCGGTGGCGGATGCCTATGGCGTAGAGAATTTTCGCTACTTTTTGCTCCGTGAAGTCCCTTTTGGTCAAGACGGCGACTTTAGCCAAAAGGCGCTGATCGACCGCATCAACAACGATTTAGGCAATGATCTAGGCAACCTACTCAACCGTATCATCGGCATGAGCGGCAAATATTTTGGTTATGCGATCCAAAGTCACGATGTAGCCAAATTGTATCAAAAAGAGCTCGAAGAGGTGGATGCAATCTTACAAGCTCTTCCCCCCCTTATCGAAGATATGAAATGGCATAAATTCCTTGAAGAGCTGTGGCAGGCCCTCGCCGTGGCCAACAAAGCGATCGACTGCCATACACCTTGGAACAAAATGAAAGAGGGCAAAGAGGACGAAGCGATGGCTCTTGTGGCATTGGTGGCCAATATCTTGGCCAAAGTGGCGCTGATGCTCCATCCCGTAATGCCAAAAACGACCCAAACAATAGCCCAAGCTTTGGGATTTAGGATCAATCCAGAAAGTTTTGCCAAATATATCGATCAATCGCAGCTCTTAGAGAATTTTCACATTCAAAAAGTCCCCCCTTTGTTTCCAAAAATCGAAGAGCCTGTGATGGTGGAGAAAAAAGAACCGCCCAAGAAGGCCAAAAAAGAGGAGCCTCTCATCACAATCGACGAATTTTTCAAAACGCAAATCAAAGTAGGCACCATACAAGAGGCTAAGGAACTGCCAAAAAGCAAAAAACTGCTCAAGCTTTTAGTGGACTTGGGAGAGGAGCGTCCCCGCCAGATTATCGCCGGCATTAAAGAGTATTATACCCCCGAACAACTCGTTGGCGAGCAGGTCTGTGTCGTCGCCAACCTCAAGCCCGCCAAATTGATGGGACACATAAGCGAGGGGATGATCTTAGCGGCCAAAGATGAAAACGGCCTTACGCTTGTCACTCCTAAAACCCGTACAAAAGAGGGTACACCCGTCAAATGAGACTCGACAACCTCGTCTCTTTGATCGGGGGCGAACTCCAAAACAATCCCTCCATCACTCAAATTTGTTCATTTAGTTTTCGCCCCCAACAAGTACGCAGAGGAAGCCTCTTTTTAGTCCAAGACCAATCCCAAATAGACGAGGCCATCAAAGCTGGAGCCTATGCCCTCGTCTACGATACACCCCTTACGATAAAAGACAAAGAGATCGCATGGATCAAAGTCCCCAACCTCCAAACGGCGGCTCTTCGCCTCGTACGATTTTTACTCTTACAATCCCAAATACCGGCCATAGGCGTAACGCCTTTAGAATTGGATTTGGCCAAAGCGCTCTTTCACGATAAAAAATTCCATATTTTTACCGACCCTTTTACCACGCTCCACACTCTTCAAGAGCGAAGAGCCACACTGCTCCTCTACCCCGCCCACCTCGAAGCCCTCCACCTCAATACCCCTTTACTCCCCGCCGTCCACATCCATCTGACCCAAAGCTATCTTTTTGAGAGCTCTTTTATCTTTGAGGATCGTCTCTATGAACGGATCCGGCTCCCCAAAATCTTTCTACCCGCCCTGCAAAAGCTCTTGAGCATAGCCAAAAAGTATGGATTTGAGCCACAATTTGGCTCGCTTGAATCCTTTAGCCATTTCAAACCCTTTTTTGTCAATCACACTTTTAAACCCGTAGAATTTGGCAAAAGCGAAAAAGTGCTTATCCTAGAACCTAACGAGCAGCTTGTACAGATGGAGCGAAACTATCTTCAATCCAAAGCCTCTTGGGCAAAACTTCTCTTTCTCTCTTCTGAAAAACTACCCAATGTAGGATATTATTCGTCAATTGATGAGCTTAAGGAAATTTTGTATAATACCCAATTTAACTTCGCGCTCATTCACAGCCAAAACCTAGATATCGCTACGCTAGAACGCCCAAGGCGCGAACAAACTTTTTTTTAAAGGATCAACCGCTTGCAAAGTGCAACCCCATCGACGATTCAAGACTTCATAGAAGATTACTGGGATATTTTCGCCGGAGTATTTTTTGGCATGCTCGCCTACTTTTTCCATGCCCAACACCTCTCCCATTTCTCTACGATCTTTGCGGCTATCTCCATCGTAGCTCTTTCTGTGACGGTGAGCGAAGTGGCCGAAATTCTTGCCGAACGCCTGGGGGAGCCATACGGAAGTTTCGTCCTTACCTTTAGCGCCGTAGCGGTGGAGATTATCTTGCTTTTTATGATCATGCTTGCTGGCGAAAACGCCAAAGAGGCCTTGGAGACAGTCAAAAGCGGTATCATCTCGGCCGTAATCGTAGATATGAACGTTTTACTAGGACTTGCCGTCTTTGTGGGCGGACTCGCCTTTGCCGAACAAGAACACAATGAGGATACCTCAAGCACCTATACCACCATCTTGTTTATCTCTTCGATAGCCTTGCTTGTCCCAAGCCTTTTAGTCTATACTCCAGATGGCCAAAGCAAACTTTTAAAAGCCAGTATCATCATCTCCGTGATGCTCTTTTTATACTATCTTGTCATCTATATCTTCCAAACCAAAACCCACTCCCACTTTTTCAAATCCACCGCCAGGAGCAGAATTTTACGGCTCAAAAAAAGAAAAGGGCTCGCAGAAGATGAGGAGCACGAAGATGACTACCTTTTTGAAAAACTGCCCAATTGGGTCAATTTGGCGGCTATTTTTTTCCTTATATTTTTAGTAGGCCTTATGGCCGAGATCTTTGCCCACGACTCTCAAGCGGTCTTTAAATCCTTAGGAATCTCCGCGGGCCTCGCCGGACTTGTCATCGCTATCATCAGTGTCTCACCCGAACTTATCACTGCCGTCAAGGCGGCCAAAAACGATCAGATTCAGCGGGTGATCAATATCGCCATGGGAGCTTCGACCGTCTCTATTTTGCTCACCGTTCCCATTCTCATGGCTTTGGCCTACTTCAATCATATCCCTTTTACCCTTAATTTCAACGCCTTACAGATCGGCGCACTTTTGCTCACGGTCATTTTAGCTTGGAAAACCACCGACAATGGAGAGACCAACTATATAGAGGGGATCTCTCACTTGATGTTTTTTGCCTGTTTTGCCGTTATCGCAGCTTTCTACTAAGGAGCCATTATGAAACGCCGCACCTTTTTGACCTCTTCCGCACTCGCCGGCGCCGCACTGCTTGGCGGATGCAAAAGAGAGGAAAAGACCAACTTCTCCATCTCCAAAAGAAAAAAGATCACTATCAAGCTGGCCACAAGCTGGCCCGCCAATTTTCCCATTATGGGCGAGGGGGTGGATCGCTTCGCCCAAAAGGTAGCCAAGGCTACCGATGGGGACGTGCAGATTAAAGTATTTGCCAAAAATCTTTTGGTGCCCGCTTTGCAAGTCTTTGACGCTTGTAGCGCCGGACAGATCGATGCTTTCCACTCGGGTCCATATTATTGGAAGGGCAAAAATCCCGCATTCGCCCTTTTTGGCGGCTTTCCTTTTGGCTTTACCTCCAACGAGATGGGGGCCTGGATGCTCTTTGGAGGAGGGATAGAGCTATGGCGAGAACTCTACGCCAGATACAACCTCTACCCTTTGCTTGGTGGCAACACAGATGTGCAAATGGGCGGGTGGTTTCGCAAAAAGATCACGAGTCTAGAGGATCTCAAAGGGCTCAAGATGCGCATTCCCGGGCTTGGCGGAGAGGTGATGGCAAAACTTGGGGTCAATCCGATATTGCTGCCAGCCGGTGAAATCTACACGGCTTTGGATCGGGGCACCATCGACGCCACCGAGTGGGTGGGGCCGGCACTCGATATCAAGATGGGCTTTTATAAAGTGGCCAAATACTACTACAGCGGATTTCACGAGCCCGGCAGCGTCTTAGAGCTTACATTCAATAAAAAATTTTGGGAGAACCTGCCAAAAGATATCCAACAAATTATCACCAGCTGCTCCAACGAGCTCAACGCCACGATGGTCTATGATTTCCAAGATAAAAATGCCAAGGCTTTGCAAAAGCTCAAAAAGCTTGGCGTGCACTTAGAAAAGTGGCCACCCCAGATCGTAGAGGCGGCTAAAAAGGCTTTAATGCAAGTGATGGAAGAGCAAAGTGCCAAAAGCGAGGATTTTAAAAGGGTTTGGAGTATAATAGAGCCGTACTGGATGCAAAATAGAGCTTGGAGCGCCTTGGGACTGAAAAACTTTTTGGAGATGCGAGATGGATAAGAAGATAGGATTTTGGGAAGCCTACTCCATAGGAGTGGGCGGGATGATCGGCGGGGGAATCTTTGCCGTTTTGGGTCTGACCATTGAGCTAGCCAAAGGGGCGGCCCCTTTGGCTTTCTTATTTGCGGGATTTATCGCCTTGCTTACCTCCTACTCCTACGCCAAGCTCTCGGTACGCTACCCTAGCGAAGGGGGGACGGTGGAGTTTTTGGTCCAAGGCCTTGGCAACAATCTTTTTAGCGCCTATCTCAACACTTTGCTGCTGGCCAGCTACGTGATCATGTTGGCTCTTTATTCCTACGCCTTTGGCAGCTACGCCAGCGCTATGATTTTTGGCCACGAGATAGAGCTGTACAAAAAAATCTTCATAGCTTTCGTTTTGGCTTTTTTTACTTTTCTTAACTTTCTCGGCGCCTACATCAGCGGCAAGACCGAAGATATTATGGTCTTTTTGAAAGTGGCGATCTTGCTGCTTTTTTCGATCTTGGGATTTTTTACCGGCGATTTTTCCAAGCTCTCCCCCGAGCATTACGAGAGTCTTATTAAAATTTTAACAGGCGGCCTCATCATCTTTTTGGCGTATGAGGGATTTGAGCTCATCGCCAACACCGCAGCCGACATCGAAAATCCGGAGAAAAATCTCCCACGAGCCTACTATGCGGCGGTGCTGACCACAATCTTTATTTATGTACTCGTCGCCGCCGTAGCCGTGGCCAATCTCACCTATGAGCAAGTAGTCAAATATAGCGATTACGCCCTAGCCGTAGCGGCGAAACCCTTTTTGGGCGATTTTGGCTTCATTCTTATAGGCATCGCCGCCTTGCTCTCCACCTCCTCGGCCATCAACGCCACTTTGTATGGAGGAGCGAGAGTGAGCTACCTCGTGGCCAAGACGGGTGCTTTACCCCAAGAGTTTAGCCGTAAAATCTGGAAGAACGGCACCGAGGGGCTTTTAATTTTGGGTGTGGTCTCTATGATTTTCGCTATCGTCTACAACATCCAAAATATCTCGATAGCAGGAAGTCTTGGCTTTTTGATCATCTTCGCCGCCGTCAACTACGTCAATTTTCGCCTCTATAAGGAGACCAGATCCAACCGCTGGATCAGTTTTTTGGCTTTTTTACTCTGCCTTTTCTCCATCGCCGTACTTATTGGCTACAACGCCCAGCACGATCCCCAAAATCTTCACTCCTCTTTGGTGGTTTTGGTCTTGACCTTTTTATTTGAGCTTGTGTATCGCAGCATAAGCTCCGTACGCCTCCAAAGCCATATCGATCCAAGACTCAAAGTACGGGAAAAATTTATGCGAGCCCACCATATTTTTTTACGGCCAGTCCTCAAAATCCTTAAAAATATGTTCAAAGATCTAGAAGCCTACAAAGTGGTCCGTACCAGCAGTATCGATCTTTACTTAGTGAGCGAGGGCAACCACAAGCGGATTAAAAAAGAGTTTTTTGACCACCTCAATAAAGCCCTCAAGCACAAAAGTGAGAAATTCGTGCATCTGCATCTCCTCACACCCAAACAAAAAGAGCAGCTTCCCCAAAATAGCCAAAAGATCAAATTATGAGCGATAGGGGATTTTGTCCTCCAGTCCCGCTTTTTCAAAACCTTTGAGACGCAAGCGGCAACTATCGCATACGCCGCACGCTCTCTCATTATCTTGGTAGCAGCTCCAAGTCAGCTCCAGAGGTACGCCAAGTTTGGCTCCCACCTCAACAATATCCTCCTTTTTGAGATGGATGAGGGGTGTTTTTATCCCTATAATAGTTTCTGGCTTCGTGCCCGCATTGATCGCCTCTTGCATTTTTCGTATAAAATCTTCCCTACAATCTGGATAACCGCTACTATCTTCTTCCACCACGCCGATATAGATAGCCCCGGCTCCCTCCTTTTCCGCAATGGCTGCAGCGATGCTCAAAAATATCCCGTTGCGAAAAGGGACGTAGGTGATAGGAATACCCGGTTTAATTCCATCTGTGGGTACTGCGATACTCTCATCTACAAGCGCCGAAGCCCCAATCTGTTTGAAAAAAGGCAGATCGATCGCATAAGTTTTGGCATCTAGGCTTTTTGCAATAGCTCGAAAAGCCTCTAACTCTTTTGCTTCTGTACGCTGGCCATAATTGAAATGGAGCGCTACGATCTCATACCCATCTTTTTTGGCGATATACGAAGCGACGGCGCTATCCATTCCTCCACTTAAAATACAGACGGCTTTTTTCATCAGTAAGTTTCAGCGCTCGCAAACCTGCCTCCTAAGGCGGGGAGAAAAGCGCCTACTTATCTCCTTTCGTAGAATTTGATATAATACAACTACTATCGGCGGAGCGGCTTTGCCGTCTATCAACACTCTTTATCCGTCGATACTAATTGGAGGAGCAAGGCAACGGGCTGCGAAATGCGCTCGAAGCTCTTTATGCTACCCTTTACGGGTGCGTCAACCATCCACAGAGGTTAAGGCTAAGCAATTTAGTCGCTTAGCATACCTCCAAACCTCCTAGTTTGTGGGAAGGTAGTTGAGTGCATCCCACTTTTTTATAGATTGAGCGGTACTCGTTTGAAATTCTATCAAAACAAGGATGTGCTTTGAAGTAGTCTGAAAAACTCAAAAAGAGCAACCCCTCATTTTTGAGCCAACGGCTAAAAATATGTAAGGCTTTCATCTTATACGAATCGTCCAAATAGATAAAAAGATTTTTACAAAAAATAGCATCAAAAACAAAAGGGGTCTCTTTGTGCTCAAAAAGATTACCACACACAAACGTAACCTTTTGTTTTACCTGCTCTTTAATCTCATACCACTCCCCACTTTTATGAAAATATTTGGCTAAAATCGAGGGGGGGACATTGCGTAGATCCCGTGCTTGATAATATCCGGCTTTCGCCCTTTGGATAGCTTTAGGATTGAGGTCCATCGCTAAAATATTAAAATTTTCTATCCCTTGCTCTATCAACTCCATGGCAATGGTATAAGGCTCCTCCCCATTGGCACAAGGCAAAGAGAGCAAAGAGATACGAGCCCCTCCTCTTTGTCGCAAAAACTCTATCAAAATATCGATATCAACTCTTTCCCTATAAAAAAAACTTTGCGAAACCAGCAGCTCTTCGAGCAAGGCATAGTACAACCTCTCTTTATTGAGAAGGTGAAAATAGAGCTCCTCGCACTCTTGAAGATTTCTTTGGCGCATCACATCCAAAACCTTATCTATGAAAACCTCTCTTTTTCTCTCAAAAGTAATCCCCGTAGTTGCCGTAAAAAAAGAGATGACCCGCTCCATACACCCTTTTGTCATTTTATGTCCTATACTGGGCAAGTTTTTGATTGAGTTTTTCTATTTGACGATAAAGATTCTCTGTAGCCTGAGCAATCTCTTCCACATTTCGAGCATTTATGGAGGTGATCTCATTGATCTTGTCCACTTCGTCAATGATATGCTCTATATCGCCAATAATCTTTTTAATACTCTCGGAAGTGTGCGAAGAGCTTTGGACCGTATCGTTCATTACTTTGGATATTTGTTCGATATCTTGGGCGATCGGTTTGGACTCTTGGGAAAGTTTGGCTATCTTTTTGGCGTTTTCGGATATCTTCTCATTGATAAAATCGATTCTTTGAAGCAACTGCGTAATCGTCTCAAAGACCGTATCGACATGCTTTCTTGATTTCTCCGCCAATCCCCTTACCTCATCGGCCACTACCGCAAAACCTTTACCATGCTCGCCCGCCCTTGCCGCCTCTATCGCAGCATTTAGGGCTAAGAGGTTGGTCTGGTTGGAGATATCTTCAATAAGCCCTAACACCTCTTTGCTTCTATCGGCGGCTTTGGCCAAATCTTGCAACTCTTGGACTATGACCGCTTCTTGATTGGAACTTTGCTCAACGATCCCCAACAAACGGATAATAGAGCGTTTGGCTTTTTGGAGTTGGGAATTTGCCCGAAGGATCTCTTGTTGGGACTTTTGCATCAAAGTCGTAGAGCGCTCCAAAGGCTCTTTGAGCTTTAAAGCGTTTTGGGCGGTATTGGAGACGAAATAGACCTCTTTTTCCATATTGTTTCCTATCTCGTTGACGGTAGAAAAGAGCTCTTTTGCCACTTTAGAGTTGTGATGATTTGATTGTTTAGCACTTAGAATAGCGTCTTTGGAAAAATTTATAAGCCGATCCACATTTTTTGCGATATCGGCTATCTCATCGTTGCCCTCTATTTGCATCTGTGTAGAAAAATCCCTCTCTTGGACGATGGTACGCAACGCTTGCTTCATCTTTTGAATAGGGATGTTGATACTACGATAGGCGATAAGATACCCCATAAAAAGAGCAAAAGCGATACCAATCAAGGAGAGGAGACTAATAAGCATAAGCTCTCTTTTTTTAGCCGTTAGGCTTTTTTGAATATCTTCCAAAATAGTCTTAGCCATAAAATTTTCTACTTTTTTGAGCAGATTGATCTTTTTGGTGATGGTATCAAACCAGTGGGATGGATCGATGCCAAAACCGCCATTTTGGGCGTTGGTTATGGCAACATTTTCCATTCTTTTTACCTCTTCAATTATTGGGCCTCGTATCGTCTTTTTATAAAAAGAGACAAATTTATCGGGCGCCGCCTCTTCAAAGGCTTTTAGAAAGGCCTCTTGCTGACTTACGAGCCGAATGAATTTGACAAAAAAGCCCGGCAAAAAACTATCTTTTGCAAAAGCATTAGAAAGCACCGCCCGCTCTATCCCCGCCCGCTCTTTAGCCAACAAAAAATCGGTATAAGCGATCAACTCCCTTACAATGACGGGATTTGAGGCTCTTTTGGAGATAAGGGCAATCGTATCGATAAAGTAGGCGTTGAGTTTGGTATAAAAAGAGATGGCTTTGGGAGTAGATATGGAAAGGGTACGGACTTTGCTCCTCAGAGAGGAAATTTTACTTATCATCTGTAAACTCTTTTGTAAACGCTCAAGTACGACCGGATCGACACTCCCCTCATCCAATGATTGAAAAATCTTTTGCAAATCGATAATTTTTTGATCGCTCAAACGCCATTGTGCCCTTATCTGAGAGGCAAATCTTTCGCCTCTAGAGCCCAAAAACCCAGCGGTACGCCCCCGCTCCTTTTGCAATTCGTGTACGAGATTGGATATGGCTACGGAGAGCTCCAAGGAATTTTTTAAGATCTGATCCTCTCGATAGGCGCGATAATCGGTATAGATAATTTTCGCCGAGAGCAAAACGATATAGAGTATAAAAAAAGTGATTAAAAGAGTCAGCTTAGCCCGAATACTCGAAAACATATCCAATCTCCTCAATTGTGTTACAATTACACGAAAAACGGCGGGATATATGGTTGAAATAGAAAATTCTACCCCACTCATTTTTGATAGGCATATTATCGATAAAATCACCGATCTTTTAACACAAAAAGATGTAGAACTGCTCATCGTAGACAACAAAACGATCCAAGAGCTCAATAAAGAGCACAGAGGTATCGATCGACCCACCGATGTTTTAAGTTTCCCTCTAGCAAACAATCCTGCCAATATGCTCGGCAGCATCGTCATAAGCGCCGATAAAGTCCAAGAGGCCGCCAAAGAGTTGGGTCATACCCCCCAAGAGGAGCTTGCGCTTTTATACATCCACGGGCTTTTACACCTTTTAGGATTTGATCACGAAACCGATAATGGAGAGATGAGAAAAAAAGAGGAGGAGCTGATTAAAAAGTTCGCTCTTCCTAAAAGCTTAATCATAAGGAATAGCTAGTGGAGTACATCATTTTTATCCTCTCTATGGCCGCCCTGATCAAAGGGGCCGATTTTATTATCAAAGAGTCCGAGCGGATCGCTTTACACTTTGGTATTAGCGAGTTTGTCATCGGGGCTACGCTCATAGCGTTAGGTACTAGTTTGCCAGAGATGGCCGCAAGCGTGATGGCCAGCTATCACCACAAAAGCGATCTAGCCGTCTCCAATGTCATAGGCAGCGTGATACTCAATATCACCTTGGTGCTAGGTCTAGTCTTTTTAATAGCCAAAGAGATCCATCCAAGACGAGATATCTTTGGCAAAGACAGCGCATGGGCGCTCTTTCCCATCTTGCTCTTTTTGCTCGTATCCTACGATGGGATCATCAGCCGTTTGGAGGGCTTTTTCTTTCTTTTGTTGATGGCTGGATATCTGCTCTTTTTGGCCAACGAGCCCGCTATTGTAGCAGGTGAGGTGGAAGAGGAGCTACTCAAAAAGAAGTTCAATTGGCCTCCAACGCTTGCTATGCTACTGATTGGATTTGTGATGGTAGTCTATGGTGCCGATTTTGCCATCAAGAGTGCGAGTAATATTGCTCGAAGTCTTGGAGTGAGCGAGTGGATCATCGGACTTTTTTTGGTGGCTTTTGGTACCAGTTTGCCAGAACTCGTCGTCAGCGTCGTCGCCGCCATGAACAAAAAGGCGGATATGAGTATTGGCAACATCATTGGCTCTAATGTGGCCAATTTCAGTGTAGTTTTGGGCTCCGCCTCTTTGATCAATCCATTAAAAGTAGACTTTGGCACCTACGGCTTTGATATCGCTACGGCGTTAGTGGTCTCGGTGATGCTGGTTTTCATTACCGCCAATAAACTCTACAACAAATCAGCCGGTATCGCTTTGATGGTTACTTTGGCCGTTTTTGCTCTAAACCATATTCCTTGAAATAGCCAAGCTCTATGAGCTTTTCATAGATTTTAGCGACGATGGGGCCAGCGGCGCTCCCTCCATGCCCCCCATGCTCCACAAGCACCGTGACCACAAACTTTGGTTGATTAACAGGAGCGTAGGTGGTCAGCCATGCATGGGATCGGCTGTAGTATTGTAGCTCGTTTTCTTTCATTCTTCGCTTTTCGTTTTGGGGTATGCTAATCACTTGCGCCGTTCCCGTTTTTCCGGCTACTTTTACCTTTGAGCGATGCAGACGATAAAAAGCCGTCCCTTTGGGATGGTTACACACCTCGTACATCCCTTTTTGGATAAAGGGGAGCATCTGCTTTTGAATGGGCGTCAAAACATCTTTGTATTTTGGTTGGACATCCTTGTCTATAAAACTTTTGGCAAAGTGGGGAGTAGGAAGTTTGCCCGTCGCCAAAAGAGCGGTATAACGGCTCATCTGTATAGGGGTGACCAAATCATACCCTTGCCCAATAGCCGAAACCACGGTCTCTCCTTGATACCACGGCTGGCCATACTTTTTCATCTTCCACTCTTTATCTGGGATTACCCCAAGAAACTCGTTGGGCAAATCGATACCACTTTTTCGACCAAACCCCATTCTTCGCAAATCCTTGGCAATCTTGTCGATGCCAACTTTCAAGCTCCCCTCGTAAAAGTAGACGTCACAACTCTCCCGAATCGCTTTTACCAGCTCAACTTCGCCATGCCCCCTCGTTTTCCAACAGCGAAATTTTCTCGTTCCCAATTTGATCGCCCCATTGCAGTAAAAAGGGGTATAAGGAGTAATCCTGCGAGAGTCTAAAAAGGAGAGTCCCACACCCATCTTGATCGTCGATCCGGGGGGATAGAGTCCATTAACGAGCTTATTGGTAAAGGGGTGATTTAGATCGGTAATAAGAGCTCTCCATTGTTGGCGAGAAATTCCACTCACAAACATATTCAAATCATACTCAGGAAAGCTCCCCGCCGCTAAAATCTCCCCGTTGGTCTTCATCACGATGGCCACGCCTGCTTTATCTTTGAACAAATCTTGGATAAAACGCTGTAATCTTAGATCTAAAGTAAGGTAAAGATGGTGATTTTGCTTTGGGGGTACTTGCTCTAATACGTCAATGACTTTGTTAAAAGCGGTCACTTTAAGTTTTTTGTATCCAAGACCTCCTTCAAGATAGTGATTATAGTAGCGTTCTATCCCGCTTTTACCCGTTATTCCGGTAATTTTAGCCACCTGATCTTTCTTAGCCTCCAACTTATTGGTACGAGAGACATACCCTATCACATGCGAGGCAACGCTTTTGTTTGGATAGTATCGTTTAAAAGTAGGCTCGATTTTAACAAGGGGCACAAGAGAGAGTTGCGTATAAAAGGGGAGCATCTTCTCATACTGCACGAAAGGGACCACTTCGATGAAGTGGTGATTGTACACAGAGTCCTTTTTGAGATATCGGCGCCGCAATTTAGAGGCGTTGAGATCGGAAAAATCTTTAACCAAAATCTCTATCATCTTATCCAAATCCTGCTTGTTCCTCAAACCGGGCGCCAACTTGATTTTAAAACCTATATTATTGACGGCTAACGGGATACCATTGCGATCAAAAATCTCTCCTCGAATAGGAGCTATCCACTCCTTTTTAATCATATTTTGCTTGGCCAAAGCCTCGTAGTAGTTGTTGGATTTGATAGAGATATAATAAACCCGACTCAAAAGTATCAACCAGATTAAAAAAAAGAAAGCAAAAAGTAGTTTACTACGCATACAGCCCCACTATTACCATATCGACGACAAGATAGAGCCAAAATATCTCCCACCTAGGATGCCACGGGATTTGGAGCATCCAAAAAAAGCCAATAAGAGCCAGCATAAAAAAGGTATAGACTAGCAGGACACCCAAAAGCCTGATACAAATCCCGCATATCAAATAGGATAAAAGCCGGCGCAATAAATAGTAGCTTCCAACAACGGCAACAATCAAAACTACAAGAGGAATGGTATGATCAATCTGAAAAAAATACAGATACAAGAGCCACATCGCTTTCTCTTTAAAAGAAGAAGCGATAAAAAGCCTCCAAAAAGCCACGCCCAAAAATATAGGCAAATAGGGATAGATTGTCGTCAAAGGCTCGTACAGCCAAAGAGCCATGGCAAATAAAAAACCTTTTAGGAAATTTTTTTCATCATGGCCACTTCGTTGCAGATAGGAAAATGTTTGCATTTTATGCAGTCTTGCCAAATTTTATGTTCGGGGATATTCTCTTTTTGTATCTCATCAAATCCTAATTTTTCAAAAAATTCTTTATTATATGTCAAAGAGAGCACCTCTTGAACGGCGAGGGCTCTACCCTCCTCTAAAGCTCTTTGCACCAACTCCTTACCAATGCCCTTGCCTTGATACCTCTCATCTACGATAAGACTTCTGATCTCGGCCAAAGCGATACTATGAATATGCAACGCCACATACCCAACGATTTGCCCGCCCATCTTGGCTACGATATAAGATCGGATATTCGTGGCGATCTCATCATCGCTTCGCGGCAAGATTATACCATTTTCCACATACTTTTTGATAATCTCTTGCATTTGGGGGATATCAGTGAGTATCGGCTTTTTGTATAATATCTGCTCCAAAAATATGCTCCAATATCTTTCGTTTCAGCTCTTCGATCCCCCTTTTTTGCACACTTGAAACCAGTAAAGCCTTGGGATTTTTATTTTTGATTTTGGCGATGTCGCTCTGTTTGAGTTTATCGGCTTTTGTATACACCTCCAAAATCATTTGATCGCCTCTTTTTATACTCTCTAAAAACCTTTTGGTCTCCTCGTCTATTGGGAGGTTTGGATGTCTCGCGTCCCGTAGATGGACAAAGACCCGTATGGCATCACGATTGGCCACGAAATGCGTAAGATTGCGCTGCCACTCGTTTTTAAGTGTTTTACTCGTCTTGGCATACCCGTAACCGGGCAAATCCACAAACCGCAGCGGATAGCGCTCTTGTCCTATTTTGTAACTCACATCAAAAAAATTGATCAGCTTGGTCTTCCCCGGCATAGCCGAGCTTTTCGCCAAACCCTTTCTATCGACAAGGGCGTTGAGCAAACTACTCTTTCCGACATTGCTCCTACCCATAAAAGCCACCTCGCTTCTATCTTGAGGCGGGGCTTGCTTGATACTTGGAGCGGAAGTAACAAACTTTGCCTCTGCCGCTCTAATCATTGCTCCTCGATCTTGAGTATCATTTTTACGGGTTTATTTTCATTACCCTTGACCTCTATTTTAGAAGCGATCAGATCGATAACGACAAGTTGGGCATAAATCTTTTTTTGATCGGGATATTGGACGACTTGCACATTTTTACTGAGCAAATACTCCTTTTTTTTCGGGAAGTAGACGATTTTACCCGCTTTTCCCTCGTAATATTTACCTTTTTTATCGTAAATTTTGAAAGTAACGTGACCCACGGCGTCTATTTTTATCGGCTTTTTAGCCTTATTAAAATAGATATAGACCCGATCGGCTTTGATGACGTTTTTACCCTTGGTCAAAATGACGTGACCGATAAACTGGGTAAAAAACCTTTGCTGATTGGCCTCGAACCTATCGGCTTGGATCTGCACCTCGCCCGCACTCAAAACCATAGCCATCAAACACAAATAGACAATCTTTTTCATTTATAGACTCTTTATCAAAGCGATGATGTTTCTTGCTCGTATTGTACCAGTTTTTTGATTATAAAATAATTCATATCCGACTATGTCCATAGTCGATGTATGCAAATCAAAAAACAGAGGTACTTTGAGTATCTTTTGGGAGATATTGTACAAAGCATACTCGCAATGAAACGCCATATCTTTTCTATAAAAGCGTACATTGTGCCGCAATCGCAAAAGTTTCCCGCTGTAACGCCCCTCTTGAGCGAGAAAGCGCTCGTCTTGATACTTTGCCTCCATTTTCCAAATCTTAAGCAATCTACCCCTTTTGATACCCTTTTGCGCCTTGAGCCAAAACTCTTCTCCTTGGGGCGTAAGAAGGGTAAATACAAACTTTTTTATCTGCAATTGGGGGACGTTGACATTTTGCACGCTCACCTCAACAGGATGCAAGAAAAAAAGCCACCCAAAAATAAATAGAAAAAGCGCCGCTAAGAGTAGATAACTTCTCACTCACCGGTCCACAACTCTAAATAACGCTGATATTGGCCGTTTTTGGCAAGCAGCAGCTCTATCATCTCCCGCACCGCCCCCTCGCCGCCCTTGGATCGTAAGAGATACTCTACACGATTGCGCACATACTCTACCGCATCAGCTGGAGCAAAAGAGTAGCCAACGCTTTGCAGCAAACGAAAATCATTCAGATCATCTCCAATAGCCGCTATATTCTCCAAGGGCACGCCGCTTTTTTGGCTTACATCCAAAAGCGCCTCTTTTTTATCCTTAACATTTTGATACAGATACGAAATACCCAGTTCTTTGGCTCTATACTCTACGATACTTGAACTTCTGCCCGTTATAATGGCGGCTTTATTGCCCAAACGCAGCCATTGCACGATGGCAAAGCCGTCTTTGACATGAAAACTTTTCAGCTCCTCGCCACTGCTAGTGTACGTGATCCGCCCGTCGGTCATACAGCCATCTACATCTAGTACGATAAGCTCTATCATAATATCCCTTTGGTACTAGGAAGTCCGGCTCGCTCATCTCTTCGCAAAGCCCGGCGCAAAGCCACGGCCAAAGCCTTAAAAGAGGCCTCGGCGATATGGTGTTTGTTTTTACCACGAAGTTTGCTTATGTGGCAGGTCATACGGGCGTTGAAGACAAAAGCTTTAAAAAATTCCTCAAAAAGTTCGCAGTCAAACGCTCCTACTTTCCCCTCCAAAGGCACCTCATACACCAAAAAAGGACGATTGGAAAGATCCAAAGCGCACTGGATCGCCGCCTCGTCCATCACCACTACGCCATCGCCAAAACGCTCCCTGTTTTTTGGGGGAAAAGCCGCCTTGTACAGCGCCTCACCCAAAACGATCCCCACATCCTCGACGCTATGGTGAAAATCGATGTGGATATCCCCTTTGCATACTACTTCAAGATCGAATCTGGCATGTTTGGCCAAAGCTTGGAGCATATGGTCAAAAAATCCAATTCCCGTATCGATCTTGCTTTGACCTTTGCCATCTATATTAAGCCGCACCATAATATCGGTCTCTTTGGTTACTCTTTTAATCTCTACCATTTTACTTCCTTATAACAAAGGCCCCCACATAACGCCCCTGTTTGATAAAATCTCTCGCTTCGGCCTCACTTTGAAACCCCGTAAGCCAGACGCGATACAAAGGCTCGCCCCTCACGATCATTTTTTTGATTACTGCTTTATAGCGACCTTGCACGAGCGCATTTTTTTCTTGCGTGATTTTTGCCCCTTCATATCTATGAAAAGAGCCTATTTGTACGGCAAAATTGCCAAGTACCACCTCTTTTTGGCTTTGACTGCTAAGCGTCTCTATCGTAGAGCCAAAACCCAAAACCTCCAGCTCCACTGGCGCCGTTCCCGTCTCTATCATACCAAGCCGTTTGGCCGCCGCATAGGAAAGATCGATGATCCTATCCTCCACAAAAGGACCTCTATCGTTGATACGCACTATGGCGGTGCGTCCATTTTTTAGGTTGGTCACTTTGACTATCGTATTCATCGGCAGCGTCTTATGAGCGGCCGTCAAATCGTACATATTGTAAAACTCCCCGCTACTAGTACGCTTGCCGTGAAAATTTGGCCCATACCAGCTGGCGATCCCTTGATACTTACTCCCTACCCCCACCACGGTAGGGTGGTAGGTCTTGCCATTAACCCGATAGGGCCGCATCGTGGCTTTATTGGCGTGAGAACCCTTTGAATGAGCAAAACTATGTGGAGGCACATAAACGACGCTCTGCTTCGAGCCGCATCCACCCAAAATCAATAAAAGAAGAAAAATCCCTACGGCTTTAGTAGAGTACCACAAGCCGCTCTCCAATTTTTAAGAAATTATTCTTTTTATTGTTCCATAATTTGAGCTTTTTAACATCAACGCCAAAGCGTTTGGCTATTTTTACAAAATTATCCCCTTTTCGTACCCGATAGAGCCGGTGATGTTTGGCGGCAACGGGAATTTTAAGAGAAATCCCCGGATGGATCAAGTGATTTTTGAGCCTGTTTACTCTTTTCAATCTGGACACTTTGACACCAAAACGGCGAGCGATGCCATATAAAGAGTCGCCGGGTCGCACTTTATAAGCCAAAAATCTTCTAGCCCCTCTTTGTTTGATTTGTTTGGGCGGTCTGTACTTGGAGGGAGTATATCTTTTTTTGAACTCGTCAAATTTCATTTTTGGTATATAAATCGTATATTTAGGAACATTTGGAGGGGTAAAATTCTTGCGAATATGGGGATTGAGCTCTTTGATATAGTGATATTGCACCCGAATCTTTCTAGCCACATAGCCTAAATCCTCCCCACCTTTTACTTGAACCGGCACTACATCATACTCCTCACCTCGAGTGAGCATATAGGCAAGCTCGCTGTTGAGCCGATACTCTTTATCGCTTGCCATAAGGGCCAACATAACGATTTTATACAAGTACTCTCTACTCTCTTTTGGCAAATATCTTTTTTTGGGATCTATAAGGACCATCACATCGTCCGTCCCGGCCCGCTGGATGGCTCTTTGGACCGTTCCTTCTCCCGCATTATAGGCTAAAGCTGCCAGATACCACTTTCCAAACATGGCGTGAAGATTTTTTAGATATTGAATAGCCGCATTGGTGGCTTTATACGGATCTCTCCTCTCGTCCACAAACCTATCCACACGCAGCCCATACTTTTTCGCCGTCCCTTTCATGAACTGCCAAATACCAACGGCTCTTTTTTTTGAGCGTGCATGGGTGGCAAAATTGGACTCCGCCATCGCCATAAACAAAAAGACTTCCGGTACGCCCTGGGCATTGATGAGCTTAACAAGATCGGGAATAAAATATGTTTGAACCCTATTGATATTAAAAAAATTGCGGTATTTATATCTTGCGTATCTACGTTTCATCTGTAAAAACTTTTGCGAATGTAAAAAAGAGCGTGGAATATCGAGCCTATCTACCACATACTGATCGATTTTGTATTCATCTTTAAGGCTGTAACTGGCAAACACAGGACCTAATAACAACCAAAATAAAAGTATAAAATAGCGCATAACTCTCTTCTCCTTTATGGCTTCATCTTTAATGTTTTTTAATGTATCGTAAAAAGAGTGTGGGCATTCTTCGTAGTCTGCTCGCATACCTCATCATAACTTCTACCCAAAAGTTCGGCAATCTTTTGAGCCACATACAAAGTAAAAGCCGGCTCGTTTCGCTTACCCCGGTAAGGATGAGGCGTAAGATAAGGAGCGTCCGTCTCGATGAGTATTCGCTCCATTGGAATTTTGGGTAAAATCTCTACCAATTTCTTGGCGTTTTTAAAAGTCAACACCCCGCCAATACCATAATAGAAACGATCCTGAAGATCTAAAAGTATGGGACTGGCGTTAAAGCAGTGCAGTACTCCGCCTTTTGGGCCGCTATATTTTTGCAATAACTCCAAAGCATCGGCGCTCGCCTCGCGGATATGGACGATAAGAGGCAGCTCGAGCTCTTTGGCTAATTCTATTTGCTCCCTAAAAACCTCTTTTTGCAGCTCTTTTGTCTTTTGCTTCTCTTTTTCATCTTTGGGTAATCGGTAGTAATCGAGCCCACACTCGCCTATCGCCACGCATTTAGGATGTTTGGCCGCCTCTTGTATCAGCAAGCGATCGTAACTAGCAATATCGTAAGGATGGACACCCGCGGCAAAATAGATCTCCTCGTATCGCTCGGCTAGCTCCATAGCTCTTGGCAGATCCAATACATCGGCTCCGGGAATGATAAAACGCTCTACTCCCGCCTTTTTTGCCCGCTCTATCACCTCCTCAAGATCTTTGTAAAACTTTGGGTGATCTAAATGGGTATGGGTATCGACGATCAACTTTTCTCCTTGAGCAATTTTTTCGCAAAATCTCTAGCCTCTTGAGCGATGGTCTCACCGCTTATAATTCTAGCTATCTCCTCTTCTCTTTTATTATAGCCCAATTCCTCTACTCGACTCAAATTTTTCTCTTTTGTGACCAAAAAGTGCTGATCGGCCCTACTGGCTAGTTGCGCTTGATGACTGATGGCAAAGACCTGATAGTTTTTGGCCAACTTTTGCAGTATTTTGGCCACCGCCATCGACTCTTCGCCACTGATATTGGCGTCGATCTCATCAAGGATCAAAATCCCTCTTTTGGCTTTTACCTCGCTCCAAGAGACCAAAAAGGCAAGTCTGAGACGATTGTACTCGCCAGAGCTGATCTTTTTAAAAGCAACGCCTCCAAGATGCACCACCGCCTTATCCCATCCCTGTGCAGTGAGCTTATCTGGTTTGAGCTCGATAGAAGCCATAGGCAAGCGAAGCTGCGCAAGATAGCCGTTGATCTTTTGCTCAAAGATTTTGGCCGCCTCTTGCCGCTTTTTGCTCACTTTGCGGGCCAACTCCTCCAATTTTTGCGCCAACTTTTCCACGTCTTTTCGTATAGCTTTTTTTTCAAACGAGAGGTTTTCCAAACGCGCCAGCTCCGCTCGTTTTCTCTCCAGCTCTTCCAAGGCTTTTTCTATCGACCCGTACCGACGCTTCAAAGCCGAGAGCTGTTCCAATCGATCTAGGACCTCTTTGACATCGATCCCGTCAAGCTCTTCGAGGCGATCTTTTTCGCTGCCCAAAATCTCTCGCAGCTCATTCATTGCCGACTCAAAAAACTCGCCATTGGCTCCTATAGTCTCCAATGCCCTGCTCACCGCCCCCTCATATTCGAAAATCATCTCGGCCTCGGCTATAGACTGGGCTATTTTCTCTTTTTTGGAGAGCTCTTTTTTTATTTGCATCAGCTCCTCATACTCCCCTTTTTTGGGCTCCACCGAAGCTATCTTATGGATCTCAAACTCTAAAAACTCTTTTAGCTCTTGGGATTTTTTCTCTTTTTCCTCAAGCTCTTTGAGCTCTTTTGTTTTAGCCGTCCATTGTTTAAAGCTCTTTTGTAGCTCTTGTAAAAGCTGAGGATATTGGGAATCTTGGACAAAATCATCAAGCATCAAAAGGATATTGGCACTCTCAAAAAAGCTTAAATCCTTTTGACCCAGATAACGCACATACGGCTCAAAAAGAGTACGCAAAGCCTTTTTGGAGATGCTCTGATCGTTTAAAAAATAGCGCACTTTCTCTTTTTTCACCGCACGGACTATCTGCGCCTCTTGCTCTTGGATACCATATCTCTCTAACTCCAGTCCCAATGACACGACCATTTCACTCAGTCTTGCTTGCTGGGGACGCAAACCAAAAAGAGCCAAAAGAGCGTCAATAAGAATACTCTTCCCGGCTCCGCTAGGCCCCGTAAAGACCACTAGTCCCGGACGAAACTCCAATATCACCTCATCAAAGCTCAAGTACTCTCGTACCAGCAGCCGCTCAACCATTAAATACCCCAACCAAGCTTCTCTCTTAAGACATTAAAATAGTTGCGCTCTACCCTATGGATCAGTTTGGCTCCCACGGGGGCTTTTTTGACGATAACGATATCTTGGGGAGTAAACTCATACATATCTTGGCCATCCACCACGATAAGAGCCGATTTGCTTTTGGTCGTCACCTTGATCTCAAAATCTGCAGGCAATACGAGTGGGCGCTGGGTCAAGGAGTGGGGACAGATGGGCGTGAAGATAAAAGCCTCCAAAAAAGGATAGACCACGGGCCCACCGGCAGAGAGATTATAAGCGGTAGAACCTGTGGGAGTGGCAATGATGAGTCCGTCACCATAGTAGCTATTAAGAAGCGTATCGTTGGTAAAGGTTTCGATGTGGATCATTTTAGAGACTGCGGGACGGGTAAAGACCACATCGTTAAAAGCGACGATTTTTTCTTTTTTACCGAGGATGGAGACCTCTATCATCATCCTCGTATCGATGCGGTACTCCTCTTTTTTGAGCCTTTTGACAAATTCTGGCATATCGTCTGGATGGATATCGGTCAAAAAGCCAAGGCGCCCCACATTGATCCCAAGGACTGGCTTGTGATAAGGATAGCTGCGTCTTGCCACGGAGAGCAGCGTACCATCCCCGCCCAACGAGACCAATAGATCACACTTTTGACACATCTCGTCAAAACTCATCCCATCTCTTTCGGAGATGATCTGAGCGCTCGCCTTGTCCAGCGTGACTTTGATCCCCTCTTTTTCAAAAACTTTTTTTATTCTTTTATAAACGGGTTTGAGCTCGCTACCTCCGGGTTTGATCACTACTCCCACGCACTCTATTTTCATACCGCTCGCTTTTTTGCCATATTTTATCATATCTTTGTAAGATTAGCTTGTGTATAATTGGGCCAAAAATTGACAAAGGAAAGCGAGTTGAGAACCGATTACTGCGCCCAACTTGACGAAAAAGATGTAGGCAAAGAGGTGGTCTTATGTGGATGGGCCAACAGCTATCGAGACCATGGAGGGGTTATATTCATCGACCTCAGAGACAAAACGGGTATCGTCCAACTTGTTTGCGATCCGGCCGATAGCCCACAAGCACACAAGATAGCCTCCCGTGTCAGAGATGAATATGTACTCGTAGCAAAAGGCAAAGTGCGCCTCAGAGGCGAGGGACTGGAGAACCCAAAACTCAAAACGGGTAAAATCGAAGTGGTGGTGGAAGATCTCGAGATCGAAAACGAGAGCGAGCCGCTACCCTTTTTGATAGGTGATACCAACGTCAACGAAGAGATCCGTCTCAAATACCGCTATCTAGATCTTCGGACCAAAGAGGCCTTCGAGACCTTCCAGCTTCGCTCCAAAGTGGCCATCGCAGCACGAAACTTTTTGGATAAAAACGGCTTTTTGGAGGTAGAGACCCCTATCCTCACCAAATCGACTCCAGAGGGTGCGAGAGACTATCTCGTCCCAAGCCGCCTCTATCCGGGAGAATTTTACGCCCTGCCCCAATCGCCCCAGCTTTTTAAGCAGCTTTTGATGGTGGCTGGGTTTGATCGCTACTTTCAGATCGCCAAATGTTTTCGAGATGAGGATTTGCGGGCCGACCGCCAGCCAGAATTTACCCAAATAGACGTGGAGATGAGCTTTTGCACCGAAGAAGAGGTGATGGCGGTAGCCGAGGGGCTCATTCAAGCGATATTCAAAGAAGCGGGTATCGAAGTCGCCACGCCCATTCGCCGCATGCCCTACAAAGAGGCGATGGAAAAATACGGCAGCGACAAACCAGACCTCCGCTACGGCTTGGAACTCGTAGACGTAATCGATATCTTTGAAAATACCGAGCTTAAGGTCTTTCGAGATATCGCCCAATACAAAAAGCTCAACCGCATCAAAGCCTTGCCCGTCAAGAGGGGAGCCGATGCGCTCAGCCGAAAAGACATCGATGCTCTCACAGACTTCGTGGCCAAATTTGGGGCAAAAGGGCTTGCATGGGTCAAGGTCAAAGAGGACAAAGATCTGCAAGGCCCTATTGTGAAGTTTTTGAGTGATGAGGAAAAAAAGGCACTAGTAGATCGCTGCAAGGTAGAGCCTGGAGATCTGATCTTTTTTGGAGCGGGACCCAAAAAGGTGGTGCTTGATTATATGGGGCGTCTCAGAGAAGAGGTGGCCAAAAGAATGGGGCTTATCGATAAAGATCGATACGAGTTTGTCTGGATAGTGGATTTTCCGATGTTCGAGATCGAAGAGGGAGAGGTAAAGATAAAAGCGCTCCACCACCCCTTTACCATGCCAAAAAATATCGATGAGGAGGACTACGAGGCGATGACCTCCCAAGCCTACGATATCGTCCTCAACGGCGTAGAGCTAGGAGGCGGGAGTATCAGGATCCACAAACCCCAAATCCAACAAAGAATATTTGAGATTCTTGGCATCGGCGAAGAGGAGGCCAAAGAGAAATTTGGCTTTTTGCTCGATGCTTTGAAGTTTGGAGCACCTCCCCATGGAGGATTTGCGTTGGGATTTGATAGACTCGTGATGCTGCTGACCAAACGGGACAACATCCGAGACGTGATCGCCTTTCCAAAAACCCAAAAGGCCCAGTGTCTGCTCACGAACGCCCCAAGTGCGGTGGATCCCGAGCAGCTTAGAGAACTACATCTAAGGATTCGTGAACCGAAAAAACATGAAACTCAGTGACGCCAAACAAGGAGATTTGGTCCGGGTGGAGGGCTTTGAGAAAGAGTGCGACGAATTTCGATGCAAACTCGAAGCCATGGGGCTTAGACGAGGAGATGTGGTCAAAATCCTCAACAAAAGCTTTTTTGGCCCGATCCAAATAGAGGTGAATGGAACCAAGCTGGCTCTATGCAGAGGCCAAGCCCAAAAAATATATGTCAGCAAATTATAAAGGAGAAAAAATGAAACACCTGTTTTTAATCATTGGAGCGCCGGGTAGCGGCAAGACGACGGATGCCGAGCTTATTGCCAAACGAAACAGCGATAAAATTGCCCACTACTCCACAGGGGATCTACTGCGAGCCGAGATCAAGAAAGGCACTCCCCTTGGTGCGACGATCGCCAGCTATGTGGACAATGGCCAATTGGTACCACTGGAAATCGTAATGGATACTATCAAAAACGCCATCCTCAACAACGACAAAGAGATCATCCTCATCGATGGATTCCCAAGAAGCGTGGAACAGATGGAGGCTCTAGAAGAGATGCTCAAGCAAAATCCAGATATCAAGCTCGAAGCGGTCATCGAAGTGGTGGTGAGCGAAGAGACCGCAAGAGAGCGAGTCCTTGGCAGACAGCGAGGAGCCGACGATAACGAAGAGGTCTTCAACAACCGTATGAAAGTCTTTTTGGAGCCACTTCCCCAGATCGAAAAATTCTACGAATCCAAAGGGCTGCTCAAAAAGATCGATGGCGAGCGCAGTATCGAAGAGATCGTAGAGGAGATGGAGAAGTTTATCCTTGAAAAAGTTAAATCCTAACTTTTATGCCGTAATCATTGGCACAGAGATACTGGCTGGTAGACGCCAAGATCGCCATTTCGATTTTTTGCGCCAAGAGCTGGCCAAAAAGGGCTATCGCCTCAAAGGTAGTTTTATCATCGAAGACGATCCGATTTTGATGGAGCGGGTCTATCGGATGATCGCCCAAGATCCTAACTCCGTGCTCTTTAGCTTCGGTGGGATCGGAGCCACACCCGATGACTACACCAGAGCGGTAGCGGCCAAAGCTTTTGGCGACGGGAAGCTCTACGAGCACCCCGAGGCCAAAAAGCTCATCCAAAAGCGCTTTGGCCAAGAGGCTTATCCTCACCGCATCCAAATGGCCCATCTTCCCAAAGGTGCAAAACTTTTGTACAATCCTGTCAATCAAGTCCCGGGATTTTCTTTGCAAGATCGCTTCTTTTTTATGCCCGGATTCCCTCAAATGGCCCATCCTATGGTCGAAGAAGCGCTTAAAGATTTTCCATCCAAAAAGCTTCATCGCCAAACCATCTGTGTCAAAGCCAGCGAAAACGATCTGATGGATCTGATGCGAGCTTTGCCCTCTAGCATAGAGTTCTCATCACTGCCAAGATTTGACAAAGATGGCTACTACGACGTCCTCTCCATCGCCGCCGAAGACCCAAAAGAGGTAGAGAAGTGGATGGCGTTTTTAAAAGAGCATATCCAAAAAAGAGGATTTGAATACAAAGAGGGTGAAGCGTGCTAATCGTCCATGCCCTCCTCACGCTCGATCTACCCTACATCCACTCTCTCAAGGGACGCAGAAAGATCCTAAGCTCCATCAAAGAGCGACTCAAAAACCAAAATATGGCCGTAGTGGATCTAAGTGGCGAATATCCAAAAGAAGGAGTAGTTGCGCTATGTTTTTTTGCCGCTAACGAACAAGAAGCCAATAATAAAATCGAAAAGCTCCAAAAAGTCTTAGAGCGTCAATTTTTGGATTTGGAATTTACGATAAACTACGAGATTTTGTAATATAATCTTATCAATCCCATCAATTTTATACAAAGGAGGAACAATGCATTTAGATAAAATAGGATATGGGGAGGGGCCACAAAAGGTACATGCCCTTATAGAAATTCCTTATGGCTCCAACATCAAATATGAGCTGGACAAAGAGAGCGGTGCCATCTGGGTCGATAGAGTGATGTATAGCGCCATGTACTATCCGGCCAACTACGGCTTCGTACCCAACACTCTGGCGGCAGACGGCGATCCGGTAGACATTATGGTTTTAAGCGACTATGCGGTAGTCCCTGGCAGCGTAATCAAATCACGGCTTATTGGCGTGCTGGTCATGGAAGATGAAAAAGGGATGGACGAAAAGCTCATCGCCGTACCCGTAAGCAAAGTAGACCCTACCTACGACGATATCAAATCCATCGAGGATCTGCCCAAACATACCCTGAACAAGATCAAAAATTTCTTTGAAACATATAAAATGCTCGAGCCCAACAAATGGGTCAAAGTCAAAGAGTACAAAGGGCTGGAAGAAGCCACAAAAATTTTGGAAGAGGCGATAGCCAACTATCGATAAAGTCCCTTTAGGTCGGGGAGCTCTCCTCGACTTGGGATGCATTAGCGAGTTTGGGTATGGAAAAAGTAGTTTTGCACCCCTTGAGCTATCCCCTTGGCGATATATTTTTGGTACAAAGGATTAGAAAGACGCATCGCCTCGGTAGGATTGGTAATATACCCCACCTCTACTAGGATTGAGGGCATTTGCGCCCCCACCAAAACCCAAAACGGCCCCGGTCGTACTCCCCCATCACTAACTCGATACCTTTGACGAAGATGTGCGAGAATGGAGCGATGCACATCGATGGCCAACTTGTTTGAAAGAATGGTCTTTTCTCTGTTGATAAAATTTAAAAAGACATTTTTGCTATAGTAGCTTAGATTTTTCATATCCACTCTATTCTCCAAAGCCGCTATACGCTTAGCCCTAGCACTTCGTGCCGGCGAGAGGAAAAAGGTCTCCAGCCCTTTCATAGAAAGATATTTCCGCTTAGTAGGCGCGGCATTGGCGTGAATGGAGATAAAAAGATTGGCTTTGACCCTGTTGGCCATTTTGGTGCGATTGCGCAGAGTGACAAAATAGTCGCCGCGTCGAGTCAAATAGACCCTAAATCCTTTGGATTTGAGCTCTTTATAGACCCTTTTGGCAATGGCAAGAACGATATCTTTTTCTCTTTTTCTTTTATATCCAACAGCTCCCGTATCTTTTCCTCCGTGCCCGGGATCAATCACGATCACCTTAGAAGAAGGGGCAATGGATAAAGATGTGTTTAACCTTTTTTTTATTTTTTTTCTTGTGGCTTGTTTTTGCACTCTCTTCACGGCGCTTTTTTTCATAGACTTACTCTTACGAGGTAAATAGATTCTCAATCGATTCCCCTCCACAGCAATTTTGCTCAATACGGGACGAATATCCTCCAAAACTATGCGAATGGTTTTGGAATTAAACTGGGCGACACGCACCCCCTTAATGGATTTGAGGCGATAGCGCCGATTTCTCATTGAGAGAATCCCCGCAATATCGTACACCCTTTTATAAAGGGAACGATTTTTAAAATTCCATTGTTTGATATCCGAAAGCTTGAGGGGATAACGAAAGAAAAAATCTATATATCCCTTTCCCAAACGAATTTTGTACAGGGAGTTTTTTAATACTTTTGGACGCTTCTTACCTATAAGAAGATTGAGCTCTTTTTGATATCTTTTCGTAGAAAAGCCAAGCTTCTTAGAACAATATATCAACCCTCGCAAAGCTTTCGTTTTAGAGCTTTTCGCTCTGTTTTGCACATATAAGGATTTATAGATTTTCAGCCCTTTTAAAATACGGGCTTTGCTGGAGGAGGAGCAGTAGTAGTGGGCCTGCTTGAAACGTACATCGGTTCCTCCAAAAAGCAGGAGTCCGACAAATAAAAAAATGATTATGCGTATAGTCTACTCTCCATAAACCAATTTATGCATCAGCTCTTGAACGCTGATGAGCTCTTTGACTCGATATCCATTGGCTCCGCTAAAGAAAAGACCAAGCTCCAAATCCCCTTGATATGCGTCACTGAGTCTATCGGCGATACAATACCCTACCTGCTTGGCCTCTTCTCCTCTATGGCAAGGAGCCACACAATTGCTAATACATTTAATGGGCGGCCCCGCTCGCTTTTCCACTTTCTCGATGAGCTTAGTACGCACTCCTCTAGCCGGATAGCCAACGGGAGACTTGAGCAAAATGATATCCTCTTTTTTTGCTTCCAAGATTACTTTTTTAAAGTTGTCATTTGCGTCACACTCATATGTACCTATAAATCTCGTACCCATTTGCACTCCGGCGGCTCCCATTTGCAAATATTTCACGATATCATCGTGATCCCAAATCCCACCTGCTGCTATTATCGGTATATCTCCCCATTTTTTAGCCTCTTGGATAACTTGAGGAACAATATTCTCAAGCTGAAACTCCTCCATAAAGCACTGCTCATAGGTAAAGCCTTGATGTCCGCCGCTCAAAGGCCCCTCCACGATCACCGCATCAGGAAGCCTGTCGTATCGCTGGGTCCACCGCTTACAGATGATTTTGAGAGCCTTGGCGCTTGAGACGATAGGCACAAGCGCCACATCGGGAAAATCTTTGGTAAATTCTGGCATATTGGTAGGAAGCCCGGCTCCGGTGATAATGATATTGGCCCCCGCCTCGCAGCTATCTCGTACCACTCTGCCATAGTCGTTGATGGCATAGAGCACATTTGCCGCCAAAGGGGCGTTGCCGCATATTTTTCTGGCGTTTTCAAAAATTTTAAAAAGCGCTTTTTTAGAGTAGAAATTAGCCGTCTCCAAAGGTCTGCCGGCCACCTCTTTTTCAATATACTTTTTATTTTCGTAATAACCCGTACCAACAGAGCTGATGACTCCAAGCCCCCCCTCTTTGCTCACATTGCCAGCCAATTTGTCCCAGCTTATCCCAACACCCATACCGCCTTGAATGATAGGATACTTAATCGTATATTTCCCGATTTTTAGCGGTGGTAATTTCGTCATCACTCTACCTTTAATTTCGCAAATTTTCTTTTACCCACTTGCGCGATATACTCTCCGCTTTGAAGCTGTAAATTGATATCTTGGACTTTCTCCTTATTCAAGCGTACGGCCCCAGCTTGGATATCGCGTCTAGCTTGCGAAGTAGATGGCTCTATCCCAGCTTCTACCAAAGCTTTGGCTATCCAGATTGGACCTTGGAGAGAGACCTCTTTGATGTCGCTTGGGATCTCATTCTTCTTATGGATTTTGTCAAACTCCTCTTTGGCCTTTTTTGCCGCCTCTTCGTTATGGTAGCGCGCCACGATCTCCATAGCCAAAAGCTCTTTGACTCTTTTTGGATGCAACCGCCCAGAGGCGACTCCTTCTTTGAGCGTGGCTATCTCTTCAAGGCTCTTGGAGCTGAGCAGCTCATAGTAGCGCCACATCAGTTCATCGCTAATACTCATGAGTTTGGCAAACATCGTATTGGGCGCTTCGGTCACGCCGATATAGTTGCCAAGGGATTTGCTCATCTTTTGTACCCCGTCCAATCCCTCGAGGATCGGCATCATCAAAACCGCCTGCTCTTTGCCTATGCCGTAGCTTCTTTGCAGATGGCGCCCCATCAAGAGGTTGAATTTTTGGTCGGTTCCACCTATTTCGATATCGCTTTTTAGATATACGCTATCATAGCCTTGAAGCAGGGGATAGATAAACTCGCTGATGGCAATAGATTTACCCGCTTTGAAGCGCTTCTCAAAGTCGTCTCGTTCCAACATCCTTGCCACGCTAAACAGCGTCGTGAGCTCCACCAATCCGCTCGCCCCCAAAGCATCAAGCCAAGCGGAATTAAAAACCACTTGCGTTTTATCTGGATCTAGGACTTTAAAGACCTGCTCTTTGTAACTTTGGGCATTTTTTTCAACGGTAGAGCGATCAAGCTTCTTTCTCGTCTCGCTCTTGCCGGTAGGATCGCCTATCATTGCGGTAAAATCTCCGATGATAAACTGCACAATGCCCCCATATTTTTGAAAAGCGGCAAGCTTTTGTAAAAGTACCGTATGACCAAGATGCAAATCAGGAGCAGTAGGATCAAAGCCGGCTTTGACAGTGTAGTTTTTCCCCTCTTTGAAGTAGCCTTCTAAAAGTTTTGTGATTTTTTGTTCATCTATAATTTCCGCCGTTCCTCTTTTGATTTCGGCTAAGGCCTCTTGTAGCATCTCTCCTCCTATTGATTGTACGCATCGTCTGCTTGAATAAATTCGATAATTTTAACTTTTTGCGCTATTTTTTTCCTTAAAAGTTCCATATCGTCCAAAGGAGCCTCAAACTCCATCTCGCACAGATTTGTCTGCTCAATATTTTTACCAAGCTCAATCGTTTTGATGTTGATATCCATTTTACCCAGATGGTGTAAAAAGTCGGCCAAAGCGCCTTTTTTATCCGGCAGCAAAGCTATAAGTTTAAAGCGCGGCATACTATCTTTTTTCCACTCCACAAAGAGCATCGGCTCATTTTGTTCGATAAGCTTTTGGGCTTTGTGACACATTTTTTGATGAATGACGGCCGTGCCATCTTTTCTAAACGCTACGATCTCATCCCCACGCTTTGGATGACAGCAGTAATCAAACTCCACCTTAGAAATAGCGTGGCTGGTATAAAAGACAAAATTTTCTATCTCTTTTTTTTGTAGCTTCGCATATTTTGGCGAGAGTAGATAGAGCATCCTTTTAGATTTTCGATATTCGCTCAAATAGCGATTTTTTACCTCTTTGAGATAGTTGAGTTCCGTAGCGATACGATGCAAGGAGTTCTCCAATCCCTCCTTTTTTATCCACTCTTTGATTTGGGCGGGATGGATGCGCAACTCATTGGCAAGAATATTTATGGCCGCTTTGGAACTAATCTCTTTATACTTTTGGCGGCATAAAAAGCGCATCTGCTCTTTTGCCTTGGAAGTTTTGACCGCATCGATCCAACTACATCTCAAAATCGGCTCATCGGCTAGTTCTATACGCACGATATCCCCGTTTTTTAGCTCCGTTAACAGGGTTTTTTTTTGTTTGTTGATATACGCCGCTTTGGCCCTGTTACCAACATCGGTATGGATCGCATAGGCAAAATCCAAAGCCACCGCACCTCTTGGCAAAGTAAAAAGATCCCCTTTGGGAGAAAAGACGGAGATATCCTCGCTAAATAGATCGTTTTTGACCAGCTCGTAAAACTCTTCAATGTTGTCGTTTTGATACTGCAAATTCTCCAGCCACTTGAGATTGACATTGGTATCGCCCATCTTATATTTCCAGTGGGCCGCCACTCCATATTCGGCGGTTCGGTGCATATCAAAGGTGCGAATTTGTACCTCAAAGATACTCGCATCGTCAAAAACGGTGGTATGGATGGTCTGATAGCCATTCTCTTTTGGGATCGCTATGTAATCCTTAAAGCGCATAATAAGAGGCTTGAAATTGGTATGGACAATCCCTAGCACTTTGTAACAATCGAGCTTATGCCGCACCAGTATGCGAATGGCCAAAAGATCGAGCACCTCTTCTATGGAGATCCCTTTTCGTTGCATTTTTAGATAGATCGAGTAGTAGTGTTTGATACGACCAAGAATCTCAAACTCGTCAGCTCGAAGCCCGTTTTGGACGATTTTCTTTTTGACCTCATCGATAAATCCGTTGAGTTTCATTTGCAGCTCTAACTTGTGCGAGCTAATAAACTGATCTATTTTTTTATACTCTTGAGGAAAGAGATAGTAAAAACTCAAATCCTCCAAAAGATTTTTGATGGAGGCAATTCCTAAACGATGGGCTATGGGAGCATAGACTACCAAAGTCTCCTCGGCGATACGCTTTTGCTTGTTTGGCGCCAAAGCATCCAAAGTTAGCATATTGTGCAGCCTATCACACAGCTTGACGATAAGGACTCGCACATCTTTTATCGAGGCAATGAGCATTTTGCGAAAAGAAAGAGCCGAAGTGATAAGTTTCTCGTCCGAACTAGAAGGAATGAGCTCTTCACTTCGTATAGCCACGATTTTAGTAAGCCCCTCTACCAAATCGGCCACATTTTGTCCAAAACGCTTTTGAATATCTTCAATACTAAAACTCGTATCTTCTACTACATCGTGCAACAAAGCGGCAATGACCATCTCCTCTTCGGCCGTTACATATGCTGTAATCGCCGCTACTAAAATGGGATGGATGATGTAAGGCTCGCCACTTTTTCGATATTGGCCCCTATGCGCCTCTTTGGCAAATTCCAGCGCCTCCTCAATTTTGGCGTTATGTGGGCACATATCGTAGAGTAGCTTTGTGGCCTCCCGCACATCTTGAACAGAGCGAATTTTTTCGACAAATTCTTGCATCAATCCTCGCTCTTATCGAGCACGATCTTTAGCTTCCCTTGGGCTATCTCCATCAAAGCGATATCGGTATATTTGTACTTTTTTACATCCACATCGATAAGAGGCGGTTTGCCAAGAGCCAATTCGTTGGCCCTTTGCGCCACGCCAAGGGAGAGCAAATAGCGATCATACCCCACCTTTTCCAAAGCTTCCGCCGTAATTTTTTCCAATCTCATACATTACTCCTTTGTATCGCTTACGATAGAACACTTTTCATAATTTTCATTCACGATGATATCATAGAGGTTCCCCTCCTCAAACATATTACAAACGATAATGGGCAAAGCATTATCCTTGGCCAAAGCAATAGCCGTATCATCCATTACTTTAATATTATCCTGCAACGCTTCATCGTAGGTAAGTCTTGGAATCTTTTTGGCATCCGGATATTTTTTGGGATCTTTATCATACACGCCGTCCACTTTCGTCGCTTTAATGATCATCTGCGCCCCTATCTCAATAGCCCGCAAAGTCGCCGCCGTATCGGTGGTAAAAAAGGGATTGCCCGTCCCAGCGGCAAAAATGACGATACGACCCTTTTCAAGATGGCGGATGGCTCTTCGCACGATAAAAGGCTCACAAATCTCGTTCATCTCAATAGCGCTTTGGACCCGCGCGGCCAAACCAAAATACTCCAGCGCCTCTTGCAGCGCCACCGCATTGATCACGGTGGCCAACATCCCCATATAGTCGCCGCTGGATCGCTTGATAATCCCTTCTTTCGAGGCGTTGACGCCGCGGATGATGTTGCCGCCCCCTACGACCAATCCCACCTCCACGCCGCTTTCGACTAACGGCTTGATTTGTGAAGCGATAAACTTGAGCGTCGTACTATTAATGCCGTGGCCATCCTCGTTGGCCAAAGCCTCTCCGGAGAATTTGATCAATACCCGTTTTGCCATTATCGTGACCCTCTTTATGAAAGTTTGCCAATTTTATCTAAAAAGATTTAACACTCGATTAAATTTTTATCTAACTCGAATAAGTTCCAAAGGATTGATATGAGCGCTGTTTTTGGTCACCTCAAAAATGAGCTTGGTACTGACACGTCCGATGATATAGCCCTTTTTGATCCTGCGTCCCTTTTTGATATAGGGCGATAGTTTATCCAAATAGGCATAAATGGTATAAAGGCCGTTGGGATGCTTTACAATCACGACATTTTTAAGGTGTGGGGTCCATTTGGCCAAAATAACACGGCCGTTGAGCACATTTCTCACCCTCGCGTTTGGCGTCAAAGGTTTAAGTTCGATATTTTCGTTTGGAATTTCGATGTTGTAAATAGGATCTTTATAGACTCCATAGCGTTTGGTAATCACGAAGTTTTCTAATGGAGGGATGGTCTTTGGACCTCTATAATGCACGGTGCGCAACTTTTTATAACTTTTTTCCCCATACTTTTTGACCTTAAGCTTGGAGGAGCGTCTGCGCACCACCTCTTTACCTTTAAGGATTTTGAGGCGCCGCAAAGTTTTGGCCAAAGATTTTTGCTCATCCACTAAAGCTTGAAGCTCTTTATGGTACTTATTCTTTAGCCTTTGGAGCTCCTCCATCTTCTTTGCCTTAACCAGCTTCAAACGCTCAAGCTCGCTTTTTTTTTGCAAAAGGACCTGAATTTGGGATTGGATATCAGCTAACTCTTTGCGGCTCTTTTCCAAATTCTCCTTGATCTGATTGTACTCCGTACTGACACGCTTGAGCCTATCTTGAGCATTAGATTGAATCGCTTTGAGCGTCTCCTCTTGCAAAATATCCTCTTGGGTCGGATTTTTCATAGACGAGAGGAGCAACGCTTTGGAAAAAGAGCGAGAGATGAGCAAAACCATACTCTGCTTTAAATTCCCCGCCTTTTGCGTCAGCTCCTCGATCTTTTTTTTCAGCTCTTCGCTACGGTCCAACTTCTCCTTGTATACCATATTCAAAACCGCCAAATCATTATTGAGCGTTTTGAGCTGCCCCGTTATTTGAAGCAGATCCTTTTGCAAAGCTTTGATGGTACGCGCTATTTTGGCAAGCTTGAGATTAAGACCTTGGATCTGGCGTTGGGTAGTTTGGAGCTGTTTTTTGGATCGTTTGATCTTTTGATCGATGGAAGAACCTAAAAGAAACAGCGGTAACAATAAAAAAAGTACGAAGAGTTTCATGCGATCTTTGGTTGCCTCCACGAAACGATAAGTACATTAACTACCGATATCAAAATCCCCAAAGCAAAAAGCCATCCCATATCTTTGAGCAGATCTTGCGCAGAGATCGTAATATTTTCAAAACCCAAAAGCTCTTTGAGATATTTGGTAGAGAGCAAATAGGAGTAGATAAGATAAACGAGTATCGTGCTAATAACGGTATCGATAACCGAAAGCTTGATCAAGATGGCGTTCCTCATCCATAAAGGAGCGCCAAAAAGAGCCATAATATACATTCGCTCGCTATGCTCTAGGTTCCAAATCTCGATCTGTTTAAATACCAGCATAATACTGGTCACAAAAATGATGCCAAGAAAAAATTTCGATATTTTTTTCAAAAAAATCAAGAAATGGTACATCTTCTCGTGTACTTTCGTAAAGGTCTCCACTCTCGTCACGCCGTCCACCCCGCGAAGCACTTGCTTGATATGCTCAAGCATATCGGCCGAGGGAAAGCTGCTCAGATAGACTTTGTAAAAATGGGGCAAAAAATTTTTTAGTTCTTCATAATTTACATCTACCCCGTTTTGTTTCAATCTTTTGATAATCAAATCGCTATCGATTTCTTGAATCAAAGCGATATCGGGTTCGACCGCCTTGAGCTCAGGCAGGGTAAGGGGCTTTTTGGATACGACGATAATGGAGTAGTCCTTGCTCAAATTCACCTCATACTCGGCAATAATCTTTGAGATGATAAAATAAAACTCCACCGCAAATAAAATGGCAAAAAGAGGAATGATCAAAGAGATGTGATTTTTAAGAGATCTCATATACCGTTCCGTTTTCGATATAAAAATGTTTAAAAGGGACTTTGAGATTGTTTGGAATGCTATGGGTCACTACTACCACGGTCGTACCTAACTGTTCGTTGGCTCCCTCGAGCAAATTCCAAATAACCCTAGAGGAGTACTCGTCCAAGTTACCCGTAGGCTCATCGGCCAAAATGATGACGGGATTGTGGGCTAAAGCCCTCGCCATCGCTACTCGCTGCTGTTCTCCGCCGCTTAGCTCCAACGGATAGTAGTTCTCCTTCCCACTTAAACGCACATGTTTTAACAAACGTTTCGTCTGAGCTTCACATACGTCTTTGGAATATCCAGCTATCAGCAAAGGCAACATTACGTTTTTTTCCACCGTCCACTCTTTTATCAGCTTGTAATCTTGAAAAATAATCCCTAAATATTTTCTTAAAAAAGCCAATTTAGAAGATTTGATGTCGTTGAGCGATACCCCGCCTATTTGCAAACTGCCGCCTTTTGGCTTCAACTCGCCATAAAAAGATTTTAACAATGTACTCTTCCCGCTTCCGCTAGGACCTGTAATAAAGACGAAACTGCCGCTTTTAATGCTAAAAGTGGAGTTTTTGATAATAGGGACATCCTTTTTATACTCTAAATAAAGATCCTTTGCGATAATTACATTCTTTTCTCTAGACATTGAACAACTCTTCTATCTTGATATGGGCCTTTTTATTTGCCCTAGAGGGTATTGGCTGTTTGGGAAAGTAGCGTATGGTGTTGACGTCTATCAAAAGATATTTATGCTCTGGTCTATCAAAACTCCCAAAGGAGAGCTCTACGAGATTGCGCTTTTCATCTATTGAATAGAGCTTTTGAAAATGGATAAAAAAGTCCTCATACACCTTTGTCTGACCCATAAGCTCAATTAAACGCTCTTTTTTTACACCGCTTTGAAAAGAAAAATCCCCCTCCAATTCCAACTCTTTGGAGTTCTCTAAATTCTTCAATCTAATATCGTAAATATCCTTGCCCAATCGCACCCATCGATCCTCATATTTACTACTTACGGGCGGAGCGATATTTTTGGTCACTTCAAGCTGAGCTTTTTTCTCGTCCAAAAAAACTTCCAAAGCATACTCAAAATAATTTATACTATCGGTACGCAACTCCAAAATACTTCCCGGCTTTAAGACCCGTTTAGCCTCTTGTACAAAGGGTTTGGAGATGACTCTTCTATGAGGCTTTTTATCCCAAGGAATGGGAAAGTGTACGAAAATCGTACCAACAATATTTGAGGGTACAAACTCCATAAAAAGTCTCGCATCGTAATCTACGACTAAAATATTATCGAGCTTTTGCAAAGCGATCTGACCCAAAAGCTGCTCGATAGAGGGTTTGTGTACCTCAATCCCTATAAATAAAATATGAGGATTATTTTTGGCTTGGTACAATAGATGCCGACCGCTGCCAAATCCTACCTCTATGCATACCTCCTTATCTTTTGGAAAATCGTTGATAAAATAGTCAATCCCTTTGAGGAACCCCTGAGCTTTTTGCGTATGCGAGGGTTTTATTTGGCTCAGATTATCATATAGCCTTTGGCATCTTGCCGCCTCGCAAAAGTTGCTCAAAGCCTCTTTGACGATAAAGGTAGGAGCCGGTCGGGTCACTTTGTCGGCTTTAATAATATAATGATCCTTTTTTGGCTTTATTTCTAGTAAAAACGCTAACTCCTTATAGCGTACTGCTACTAGCTGTTCCTTTGCATAGATGGCTTGAGCTTTCCATAGATACTCAAACTCCCCCCGTTTTATCGGAAAAGCTGGTAATTGTATGTTTTTTGCTGCGATATGAGGCATTACTCTTTAGGTACCTTGATCACAATTTCTGGACTTGGCTTGGATTTGATGCCATATTTATCCACGGCGATAACACTGTAGATATATTTGAACCCGGGCTTTAATCCCGCATCGGTAAAGGTGGTCGTTTGTACGTTGGTAAAGGTATAAACATTTTCACTCAAAAAGCCGTTTCTCTCGATCTTTTTGACAATATATTTTACCGCCCTCTTATCGGGAGACTCCCAACGCAAATATAAAGCGCCGTTATGAAAACGCTGCTCTTTGATCATGGGAGGCAAAGGTTTAGGAAGCGTCTGACCTACTACGGGGACATCTTGTTTGAAACTCTCAAGCCCATCACTATCCACGGCCGTCACTTTATAGTAGCGTTTTGCCCCGTCTTCACCCACAAGATCCACATACTCGGTCCGTTTAGTTTTGGCCGCCACCACATAAGGTCCTAGCTCAAAAATGCTTCTATAGACATTGTAATGGTCGATGTCGGGCTCTGGATTTGGTTTCCAGCGCACGATAATCTTTTTTGGTAGATTAGTTGTAGCTTGCAATCCTCGTACTACCGACGGGCGAGGTTTCGTATTGGCTTTGACCGTTTTGCTTGGATTGGACAAAATACCATCACAAGTTTTGACCCATACCCGATAGTAGTAGATATGGTTATCTTTGAGATTTTTATCCAAATACTCCGCATTGAGCCGCCCTTTCAAAGTGGCAAGTCGCTCCCATTTCTCCTGTGCGGGCTCGGTGCGCTCGATAATATACCACTCAACCCGCTCAAAGGGATGGGGTCGCCAGATCAACTTGACCTCTTTAGGCAAATGGTCGATGGCCTCCAAAAAAGATACCGAATCGGGTATGGGCAAAGTTTTGGCTCGCACCGCCTGACTGACCCGAGACTCTCTGCCTCGTTTGTCATACGCGCTCATACGATATTCATAAAGCGTATCTGGCACAAGATTGGTATCTAAATAGTGGGAACGATACCGATCTTCTATTTTGGCGATACGCTTGAGCTTAGAGCCATGTTTTCTATATAGATAGTAGCCTTGGATTCTCTCGTCATATACCGGAGTCCACTCCAAAGCGATCGTTTTAATATCGCTTAACGTCCTAATCTTACTGACCGTAGGTAGGCTAAGATCGACTTTTGGTTTGGAAGGCTGCGGCTGTACTCCACAACCGCTCAGCATCATCAAAATAGGAAGTAAAGCCGCGAGGATCGATCGTCTCATGTAAAGTCTCCATATCAAAATGTCGTGAAGCGAAATCCTTCATATCTTGCGGTAACGAAGCCGTAAATTCCATCCTCTTACCGCTTGTTGGATGGAACAGATACAGAATATAAGCATGTAAAAAAACTCTGGGTATTGTAACGCCTTTGCTCTTAAAGCCATATAAACTATCGCCTAAAATATGCCGATGCAAGGAGTGCAAATGGACTCGTATTTGATGCGTACGGCCGCTAAAGAGTTTGGCGCCTATAAGCTCGTATTGCCCATTTTTTGAGAGTAAAAGCTTGGCAAAAGCGCTTTTTGAGGCTCGCCCATCCTCTACCACCGCCATTTTAAGTCTGTTTTTGGGATTTCTGCCAATGGGCTTATCCACAATCACGCTCTCTTTTAAAGGGGGCTCAATAAAGGCTAAATAGTATCGCCCCATACTCTTATTTTGGAGTTGTTCGGAGAGCTTTCGATGCGCCTCGTTATTTTTGGCCACAACCAACAACCCGCTTGTCTCCTTATCGATACGATGGACAATCCCGTGACGCTCTTCGCCACTAATGGTCGAAAGGGAAACCCCTTTTTGTTTTAGCCAATCCACCAGCGTGGCCTCTTTGACGCTTGGAGCCGGATGGACTACTACCCCGGGTGGTTTGTCAAGCACCAAAATATCCTCATCTTCATACACGCTTTGTACATCAAAATCTACGGCACCTCTTGTACTTTTAGGAGCTTGGGGAAGATGCAGCGTGACATTTTGCTTGGGTTTTAATTTGTATCCGGGTTTGGTTACTTTTTTTTGATCTATTTGCACATATCCTTTTTTAATAAGCCGCTCGATCTGATTTCTGCTCTCTTGCATTTGTTGGGTTAAAAATTTATCCAACCGCTCGCTTTTTTGCGTCACGAACTCTTTTTTTTGCACCGCTACCATCCTTTGATATAATTATACGAAAAAGATGTATTTGATCGATAGACGCATTCTTACCCATTTCGATTTTATTTTGGTGGGGCTCATTATCCCTTTTATGATGCTCTCATACTATCTCATAGCCGATATCAATCCCACATTGGCCACGAAACAGCTCTTTTACTATTTTATAGGGCTTGGCGCCTTTTTTCTTACCTTTTTGCTTCCGGTGCGAGAATATAAATGGCTTATTCCCTCCATCTATTGGTTTATGATCTTGCTGCTTCTTAGCGTGGACCTTTTTGGGGTCAGTCGACTGGGGGCTAAGCGGTGGCTGGAGATCCCTTTTATCCACCTAACCATCCAACCATCTGAAATCTTTAAGCCAGCTTTTATCTTGATGCTGGCCTTTTTAATACAAAACAATCCTCCTCCCAAAGAAGGGTATGGCTGGAAAGATTTTTTTAAAATCTCTTTTTATATTTTACTGCCTTTTGTTCTCATAGCAAAAGAGCCAGACCTTGGGACGGGTTTGGTACTTCTTATCATAGGCTACGGCGTGCTCTTTGTCGTTGGGGTCAATTGGAAAATATGGGTCACGCTCGCTTTGCTGGTAGCTTTTTTGGCACCTTTGGCATACAAATATCTTTTACACGATTATCAAAGAAAACGAATCGAAGATTTTCTAAGCGAAAAACCAAGCTATCACGTCCAGCAATCCATCATCGCCATCGGCTCTGGAGGCATGTGGGGCAAACCAAAAGAGGAGGCCACGCAAACAAAACTCAAATTTCTCCCCATCGCTACAAGCGATTTTATTTTTGCCTATTATATCGAGCGTTTTGGATTTGTGGGAGCGGTGATTTTGGTCAGTTTGTATGCGGCGTTGATTTTACATCTTTTTGGAATCTATTTTAAGCTCAAAGGGGACTATTTCACCCAAGTCGTAGCCGTGGGTATCGCCTTGCTCATCTTTACCTACATGAGCGTCAACATAGCCATGACCATAGGTCTAGCTCCCGTAGTGGGGGTGCCTTTACCTCTTTTTAGCCATGGAGGTAGCAGCTTTGTCAATTTTATGATCTTATTTGGACTGCTTGAACATTTGCTTGCTTTTAGATATAGATTTTTGTATAATTCGACCCATACATAATCGCTACGGGCCCGTAGCTCAGTTGGTTAGAGCAACCGGCTCATAACCGGTTGGTCGCAGGTTCGAGTCCTGCCGGGCCCACCAAGCATTTTGAAGAGAAAACCGGTTAGTCATCTTCTGAAACTCCAATAAAACTTTAATCTCCTTTTTTATATAATCACACAAAAAAACAAGGAACCATCCGTGAATTTAGCAATAGTTGGAACGGGATATGTGGGTCTCGTCACAGGGGCATGTATGGCCCAGATGGGCAACAACGTCATCTGTGTCGATATCGACGAAGAAAAGATTGAAAAACTAAAACAAGGCATCATCCCCATCTACGAGCCGGGGCTTGAAGAAATCGTCAAGGAAAACTTCAAGATAGGCACACTCCACTTCACTACCGATATCAAAGAGGCACTCGAAAAAAGCGAGATTGTCTTCATCGCTGTGGGAACGCCCCAAGGTGAGGATGGGAGTGCGGATTTGCAATATGTACTGGCCGTGGCCAAAGAGATCGGGCAGTATATGACCCATCCGCTCATCGTAGTGGACAAATCCACCGTCCCCGTGGGCACTGCGGACAAAGTACGCCAGACCATCCAAAAGGAGCTCAAAAAGAGGCTAGAGAGTGGCCAAATCTCCCAAGAAAAGTATGAAGAGCTGATGAAGTTCGATGTGGTAAGCAACCCGGAATTTCTCAAAGAGGGAGACGCCGTCAACGACTTTTTGAAGCCCGATCGCGTGGTCATCGGAGCGGACGATCCCAAAAGTATGGAAAAACTCAAAGAGCTCTACGCTCCGTTTACCAGAAGCCACGAGCGTTTTATCGGGATGGATATCAAAAGCGCGGAGCTGACCAAATATGCGGCCAACGCCATGCTGGCAACCAAGATCAGCTTCATGAACGAGATGGCCAAAATAGCCGAAGCGGTAGGAGCCGATATCAACAAGGTGCGAGTAGGGATCGGCAGCGACAAACGTATAGGTTATAGCTTCATCTACCCGGGCGTTGGCTACGGGGGCAGCTGTTTTCCAAAAGATGTCAAAGCATTAGAAAAGATCGCCAAAGACGCAGGGGTGGAGCCCAAAATAGTCAAAGCCGTAGAAGAGGTGAACAAGGAGCAAAGAGAGTACTTTTTAAATAAAATCCTCTCCAGATTCGATGGGAATGTGAGCGGTAAGACCTTTGCATTATGGGGGTTAAGTTTCAAACCAGAGACTGATGATATGCGAGAAGCCCCCTCCATCACCATCGTCCAAGAGCTCACCAAAAGAGGAGCCAAGATCAAAGCCTACGACCCAAAAGCGATGGAGGAGGCAAAAAACTACTGGCTCAAAGATAACGAAAATATCGAATACTTCGACAACAAATACGACACCCTTAACGGCAGCGACGCTATGATTTTAGTGACGGAGTGGAAAGAGTTTCGCAGTCCAGATTTCTATGAGATGAAAAAGCGCCTCACCGCACCTATCATCTTCGACGGTCGCAACCAATACAACAAAGAGCGGCTCGAAGCGATGGGTTTTGAGTACCATCAAATTGGCGTAGGGCGCTAGCTCTACAAGAAATTCCTCAGCTGCATCGCAAACCATAAAATCAAGAGATTGAGCAAAAATATGGCCATGCTGCTCCCTCTGGAGAGCATTTTTTGCATAGGCGTGCGCTCTTTGCCATTTGTTTTAAAGGCGATATACATATGGATCACGGTGGCAACGGCGATCAAAGCCACCAAAGAGAATTTAATTTTTAGGATGTGGACGATGCTTTGGGGATGGCCCTCGGCAAAGATTCGATCAAGCCCCAGATGGAAAAACATCCAAAGCCCAGAAATAATCAAAATCGTCAGCCATACGCTCTCCACATACCCATAGATCGGCCCTACATGAAAATAGACTCTTTTTTGCGCCTCTTTATCTCGTAAAAAAACACCCAAAGCGAATAAAAAGACGCTCCCCCCAATCCATACCGTTGCCGCCAAAAGGTGAATATATAAAACGATATCCATCATTATTTCGGAAATCTCCAGTATCTTGGAGCACCCGTATCAATATGCAAAAAATCCGATCGAGGATAATATCCCACCCCTCCTCTTTGCAAAGACAATGCGGCGTATTTGAGTGTGGCAAGAGGCACTTCAGGTATCCTGATATCGACGGCTTTGCCTTTGGTGTGATAACTATTTTTCGCTACGCCCTTTGTATGATGCCGAAGATAATTATTGGTATACTTGGAACGAAATCCACAGATAATATGGATCTCTTTGGCATCGAGCAGGGACTGAAGATCGTACAGATACTCCAATAAAGCCACATCGATCGCATGGATCTGATCGTTTCGATAATCTCGTAAAAAATATTTTAAATTCTCAATCTCTTCATCTATATACTCTCCATCGGCCCAAAACGTGGCTTGAATATACTCTTGCGTATGCAGATGATACAGATACAGAGTCTTTTCTCCCACATTGGCCAACAAAGAGCCGGGCATACAAAGCCCTATGCCCATCATCAATCCAAATCGCAAAAATTCTCTTCTTTTTACCATTGCACCTCCTTAGATAAAGAATCTATTGTAGCACAACTTTATTGATGCAAGGAGGCAAGCATTTTTTTGTCCAAGCCATAAACATCGGGATAAAAGTAGACCTCGCCGCACTCATCCATCCATACGCTCAAATAGAGCAAATAGACAGGAATATTTGGACGGATACGAATTCTTTGGGTTCGCTGTGTCCACAATCGATCGAAGATATCGCGGTAATCTACCTCTTTTTGACGATTGAGAAACAGATGCAAAAGCTCTATGGGCTTTTTGACCCGCACACATCCAGAACTTAGAGCTCGATAGCTGTATCGAAAAAGATTTCGAGCGTTGGTATCGTGCAAATAGACATCAAATCGATTGGGAAACATAAACTTCACATATCCCAAAAAATTGTTGGGCCCGGGCTTTTGCAAAAAAGTAAAGGGAATATCTTTCTCATCAAAATATTTCCAGTCCACATCCTCAAATTTAACCACCTCCTTGCCGTAATAGTCCGTAGAAGCGATCACGCCCTCTTTTTTAAGATGTCTAAAATCTCTTTTTTTAAGACTTGGGATGATATCCTCTTTTAAAATGGTCTTAGGCGCGCGCCAGTAGGGATTGAGTACGCAATAAGAGATAAGATTACGCATCTGAGGGGTAGGGCGCTCTTTTCTACCGACGATCACTTTAGACTCAAAAATCGCTCTGCCATGCTCGTACACTTGCATAAAAAAGCCCGGAATATCTACAAAAACGAAAAAATCGTCCGGCTGTACAAACCATCTGGCCCGCTCAATATTGATCTTTATTCTCGCTATCTTGTGCTCCAAAGGCTCATTCATCGCATCCAAAGTCATAGGGCCTACGACTCCATCATCTTTTAATCCATGGTGCCGCTGAAAATCTTTTACCGCTTCGACTAGCTCATTATCGTAAAAACTTGCGTTGAGCTCCTCCCCTCCATGGCAGTGGTAAAATCCCTCCAAAGCCAATCTTTCTCGTATCTTTCCTACCGCTTCGTTGCTGCCCCCAGGAAGCAGGTATACGATATCTTCTAGCTCAATCGGCTTCCACTCTTTGACCTCTTGAGCAAGCCTCTCATATTTTTTTAATGCTCCATAGAGCCTTGTCAAAATAGGCGAATCCAACGCTTTTTTGATAGGAGTTTTTTGTGGAGGGAGAAAATTTTTTTCTAAAAATCGTTGAGGAGGAAAACAGCCGCAATTTAAAACACGCCAGTAACTCTCCTCTATGCTATTAGCCAATCGCTCAATTACGCACGCTTCTTGTTTGCTATCGAACGCCTCTTCCAACTTTTGTATCTCATTGTTGAGTTGATCTTTACAAAGGAGCGTATCGTCTTCTTCAATCTTTTTGAGCAAAAGATGCAACTCCCAAGAAGGTTCGCCATTTTGATCTACCCAGCGGTATTGGGGCCAAGAGATGTTTGCATCGCTTACATTTTGCTCTTGAGCAAAAAGGGTTAGGGTAAATAGAAATATCACACATATCTTTATCATTTTCATAGGCATCCTAAAGATATTTTAAGTATTTTTTGCTATCATTTCACTCACACAAACCAATCAAGACGGCCCCATCGTCTAGCGGTTAGGACACCGCCCTTTCACGGCGGTGACGGGGGTTCGAGTCCCCCTGGGGTCGCCACTCCTGAACGTTTTAAAAACCTACTCTTATAATAAAATTTAATTCCACTCTAATTTTACTATTGTATAGTTATACATATATTGTATATGTTATACATAAAGAATAAACTAGCTTAATATTAATTCATTTTTAAAAAATTAATGTAGCGTTGGCCAAAGACTCACGTCTCTGGCTTCTCTTGCTCCTCTAGCTCATCGAGATATTCGGCTAAAGGATCATTTGGGTCTTTGATGGGTTTATCAAGCGTCTTATCCACATACTTGGCATCTTCATCCCGTGGATCGTCACTGGCATCCTTAAACATATGTACATCGATATGATTGTGCTGTCTGATCTCTTCCAAGATCGCCTCTTGAATCGTAGCCTCCTCATCATCGATAGCGCAAATCTTCGTCGCTTTCTCCTCATCGAGCAGCTGCTGCTCAAGCTCTAGCTCTTTTTTGACTATCTCTTCATTTCTGAGCAGTTTATGCAATGTCTTAATTAACTCCAACTGCGCTTCGGCACTGAGTTTTGCAAAATTCTCGGCTACATACTCTTTGAGCTCTTCCATATTCTTTGGCAATTCCATAGCAATCCTTTTAAGAGATTTTTTATAGTATACACAAATTTTGCCTTGATTTTTCTTTATACTCCTCAAAACTCATCTCTCCTTGGAGTTTACCCTCTTTGAGAAAAAAGAGTATATCAGCCTTTTCAATCGTACTGGGCCGATGGGCGATGAGGATAGTCGTGCGTTTACTCAAAAACTTCTCCAAAGCGCAAAAGAGCAGTCGTTCCGTCTCCATATCCAAAGCCGAAGTAGATTCGTCCAAGATAACGACTTTTGGGTCTTGGAGTATCATACGAGCGATTGCGATACGCTGACGCTCTCCTCCGCTTAAGCGCACGCCGCTTCTTCCTACGATCGTTTGCAATCCATCTGGCAAATGCCGCACCAAATCATAAATCTGAGCCATTTTCAAAGCCTCGATGATACGCTCTTTGGGATACTCTCGCCCCAGCGTTACATTAAATAAAATCGTATCGTTAAAAAGTACGGGCGTTTGCAATACCAACGCCACATTTTGACGGATCACATCCAATCCTATGCGTCGATAGGATATCTTGTTGTACAAGATATCCCCCTCTTGAGGAGCATAAAACCCAACAAGAAGACGAGCGAGCGTCGTTTTCCCGCTTCCGCTGGCACCTACAATCGCACTTATTTTACCTGCTGGAATAGTAAGGCTAAGATCCTTTAATACCGGCTCTTTAGCAGGATATGCAAAAGTGAGATGATCCACTATTATCTCAATGGGCTTATCCTCCTCAAAGGGGTTGGCCTCGTGGGGAAATCGTGGCTCTGGATGCAATCGCAATAACTCATTAATACGCTGCAAAGCCACATCCGCACTTCTTTTGGCATACTGGATATTGATGATCTCTTGGATCGGTGTCATCATAAACCACAAATATCCAAAAATCGCCATCATAAGTCCGATACTCAGATCGCTGTAGGCTACGGTAACAATACCGGCCGCTCGAAAAACTTCAAAGCCCGCCACAAAGATCAAAAAACTCACTCTTGCCGCCGCATCGCTTTTGTAAGCGTAATCGATAGAGCGCTCCTTGAGCTCTTTTGCCAGATGCAAAAGCTTGGCCAAAAAGTACTCCTCTTTATTGGCGGCTCTGATCTGCTCGAACACCTCCAAAGTCTCCACCAAAGCGTTTTGAAAGACTTCCGTCAAACGATTTTGCTCTTTTTTCAGCCTTGCTACGCCTCTGGCCATCTTAGCCGAAAAGAGTACTACCAAAGGATTGAGAAAGATGATGAAAAGAGCCAGCTGCCAATGAATGAGCAAAAGCACCACACAAACCCCCACCAAGGTGAGCACCGATACGAGTAGCTTGCTGATACTAGCGCTCAAAAAGTTATCAATCGTATCGATATCGGTGACAAGCCTTGAGGCCACCTTGCCACTGCCAAGACTCTCATACTCCTCCATCGAGACTCCTTGCAAATGGCTAAGCACTTTTTTGCGTATCTCATAGGTGATATCTTTGGATATTTGCTGGAAAGTTTTGGCTTGTAGTACTTGAAAAAGTACATATGTGCCCCGCAAAAAAAGAGTGATAGCCAGCACCACCATCGTATAAAAAAAGGGGGTGCCGTTTCCAAAAAGCGCTTGGATTGTCTCGATGAGTCTGCCCGGCTTGTGCAGCAATACCTCATCTACGAGCAGCGGCATCAAAAGCGGTGTGGGAATACTGACGATAGTAGCCAAAAGTGCCAAGAGCTGTACGAGGATGAAAGCTCGCCTATGGGCTATCACCATTTGATAAATTTTTCGCCAATCATACACCGCTAAGCTCCTCTAGCGTCACCTCCACACTTTTGGCCAAACTATTTAGATTGTACCCACCCTCAAGCACAAAAGCGATAGGCTTGTCGCCGGCGAAATCCAAAAGACGGCGCACCAAAGTCCTTAGCCCATCGAAGGTGATCTGAGCCGTAGAAATGGCTTCATCTTTCATCAGATCGTACCCGGCACTCACCAGCATAATGTCAAAATCAAACCATCCCGGCAGATCCTCGTACAGAGCTAATAGCTCCTCGTCCGTGCAGTAGTCCCCATAAGGGCGATTGATGTTGTAGCCTTTGCCCCTGCCCTCGCCGATCTCTTCTACACTGCCTGTAAAATAGGGGTAGTTGTTCTTTTCATGGGTGCTAAAATAGCAGACCGTATCGTCGGTATAAAAGATATCTTGCGTCCCGTTGCCATGATGAACATCGAAATCGACGATCAAAACTTTCGTAAAGCCTTTGTATTGGGCATATCTGGCCATGAGGGCTATGTTGTTGAATATACAAAAGCCCTGCCCCATCTTTCGCTCGGCGTGGTGTCCTGGAGGACGGATATTTAAAAAAGCGTTTTTTATCTCACCTTTTGCAAAGGCGTCGATGATGGGCATCGTAGAGCCTGCGGCAAAGCTGGCCACTTCGAAGCTTCTTGGAGTAAGCAAGGTATCCTCGTTGAGAATGAAGCGATACCCCTCCTCATAGGCTCGCTCTACCCACTCCACATAGTTTGGATCGTGAATCCAGGAGAGCTCCTCTTTGCCGGCTTTTTTGATAGGATAGCGCACAAGTGGAAAGTGCTGGGCCACCTCATGGATTCGCTCTACTCGAAAGCGGTTTTCTATATGTTCGTCGCTGCCGTGCAGTGTAAAGATAGGATCATAGATATAGCCCGTCATTTCACATCCTTTGGTAGATCTTGGCCAAAGCCTCCACGAAAGTATCGCTATCGTTGGGACATCTGGCTACGATATACTCCTCAAAGCCCAACTTTTTGGCGATCTCTTTGTACTCAATATGCAGCTCGAACTCCGTTTCGGAGTTATCCAATACAAAAGAGATGGGATAGACTAGCACCTTTTTGTTTTGTAGGCTCTTTAGCTTCTCCTCCAAGCTTGGCTCTAGCCACTTCACGGGTCCTAGCTTGGACTGGTAGGCTAGATGGACATCACGAAAGCGTTCACCGATCATGTTTTTCAGTATCTTGATATGCTCTTGCACTTCAAAAGGATAGGGGTCGCCCCGCTTGACGATACTTTGGGGCAAGGAGTGGGCGCTAAAGATCAGATCGAACTGTTTTGGATCTCTTCCCTCCATCGCCTCTTCGATTCGCTCGATAATCGCTTGGTTGAACAAGGGCTCTTGGTAGAAATTGGCGATATCGTGCAATCTGGCGTGATACCCCACTCCCTTTGCCGTATTGTAAAAATCTTCCAGACTCGATTTGGTCGTGGTGGTGGAGTAGTGGGGATACAGAGGCAGCAAATGGACCTCTTTGATGTTTCTGACCATCAGCTCTTTGATCGCTTCTTTCGCAAAGGGCGGCGTATAACGCATCGCTTTAGTGACAAAAGTATCGGGTAGGCGCTTTTGGAGCTTTTGGATCAATCTATCGGTGTAGAAATTTAGAGGGCTTTGGCCACCTAAGCGCTCATAGTTGCTTCTGGCCCCCTTTTTGCGCCCCGTGGTGATGGCATAGGCCACAAAGCGTCGAAGCAGCTCGTTTTTGATGGGTAAGATGTTGGGATCGTTGAACATATTTTTCAAAAAGAGCTCCACTTCGTCCAAGTTGTTTGGTCCGCCCATATTCAAAAGCACCAATCCTCTCATACTCTTCCTTTTTTTAGATATCGCACTACATACCGATCCACATCCAGCTCCTTGGGTATCGGCTCGTTATGAATAAGGTGTTTTGCGAGCATATCGCCAACAAAGGGACCAAAGACAAATCCCCTGCCACCAAATCCCCCAATGATGGAGACATTTCTTTTTGGGATTTGGCCAAAATCAAAATTTTTGAAGCTTTTTATCTTTGGCAGCTCACTGGCAAGCTCTCCTACGATAGGTAAATGGTCGTTGACGCTGCTGCGTACCCCACAATACATCTGCTCTATTTCGTACGAAAACTCTCCCACCATTTTCTTGGCCTCTTCAAAGAGCATAGAAGGCGGCTGAGGCCGGGAGGGACTATCCAGACGCTGGTGAGTGGCCCCGATGCTGACAATCCCATCCAGATTGGCCGAGATGGAGACCTTTTTGTGGATCGAATAGGGCAAAGCCAGATCGCTTCGCAGATCGAACCGCACCCCGCTGGTCTTGTCGATACGCAAATACTTCACATCCAGCAACTCATCCCACGCTCCAGTAGCTAGGATCAGATGCTTGGCTTTTCGTCCCGCCACCTCAACCACGCCGTTACCAAACTTAGGATAAGCCTTGGTATAGATCACATCGATATCTTTTAATAAAGCCTCAAGATGGGATTTGGCTTTGAGAACTCCTGCTTGGGGAAAGAAAAAGCCCCCATCTTTTGGCTTATATTTAACATCCATTATCGTTTTTGAAAAATCTTCACCATCTTTTGGCAGTCGCAGCAGACCGGTAGGATAAAAGTTGGGAGAGTCTTTATAAAAATCGATGCAATATCGAAAAGCTTCGTTGGTCCAGCGCTGTATGGGGCCCCCTTTGCCAATACGAGGCGAGATAAAGGCTCCCGCCGCCCCGCTTCCTCCAGCCCCGACTGCATACTGCTCCACCACCGCCACTTTTGCGCCATATCTAGCCAAAAAGTAGGCGGTGTGGGCTCCGGCACTTCCAGCACCCACGACAATGAAGTCATACATTTAGGAGGTTATCTCTTTGATATCGGCGATCTTTTTAAACTCCTTATAAATCGAAGCGATAAGATTTTTTCTATTGACCCGCAGCTTTTCATCTTCGGCATTGACTAAAACATGATCGAAAAAGAGATCGATATCGTGCTTGAGTCCAAAGAGAGCATCGAGCCGCTCTTCATAACTTGTATACTCTTTTTGACGCACTTTTTTAAAACGCTCCCAAAGATTTTTTTCATACTCGCTTTGAAAAAGTCCCTCATCCACAGGAGTCGATTGAGAGGTATCCACATCTTTGACGATATTGGCCACTCGTTTGAAAGTGGTAAAGACCTCTTTGAAATCGCTGCTTTGGACGATCTGGGCCAAAGCTTTGATCTTTTTGTCCAACTCTAACAGATTACGCTCCCCGCTCTCTACCACCGCTTTGATAATGGAGGGGTTGAGGTCATAGAATTGATAGAGTCGCTCGATGAAAAACTCCTCCAGCTTTTTGATATCAAAGGGCTTGTACTCATCTTTTAGATCCTCAAAGATTTGGCCAAGATCAAAATCAAGCCCATACTCCAAAACGATTCGTATCACCCCGTTGGCGGCACGCCGCAAACCAAAAGGATCTCGTGATCCTGTGGGGATCTTGCCGATACTAAAAAGCGCCATCAAAGTATCGAGCTTTTTAGCAAGGGCCACGATAGCGCTAAAAAGCGTGCTTGGCAGCTCGCTCTCCTCCCCTTTTGGCAGATACTGCTCCTTGATAGCCAACGCCACCTGCTCGTCTTCTCCTTGCTTGAGGGCATAGTAGTAGCCCATGATCCCTTGAAGCTCCGTAAACTCATAGACCATCTCAGTCAGCAGATCGGCGTAACTAAGCATCACGGCTCGCTCCATCAAAGCCTTGGCCACACCTGGTTCGCTAAAGAGCTTTTGATACTTTTCCAAAAGATACTGGGCAATCTTGAGCTCTCGCACCTCCTTGTCAAAAAGGCTACCCAAAGAGTCCATAAAAACTACCTCTTCAAGCCCCTCGAAATCGAGCCCTCTTTTAAGATCGTTTTGCCAAAAAAAGAGCGCGTCGCTTAGCCTAGCCCGAAGTACACGCTCGTTTCCTTTAACGATTACACTAAAATCCTCCGTAAAAGCGTTGGAAACCACGACAAAGGCGTTTTGTAGTCTGCCATCTTTAAAAAGAGGGAAATAGCGCTGATGCTCTTTCATACTCGTGATAATCACCTCAGGCGGCAGCTCCAAAAAGCGCTCCTCGAATCCCCCTTTGAGTGCTGTGGGAAACTCGGTGATCGCCACTACTTCGGCTAACAGCTCCTCGTCCCTCTCAATCACTATCCCCTCTTTTTCCATTTGGGCAAATTCCGTATCGATCTTTTCATACCTAGCATCGGGATAAAGGATCACACCACCATTTTTAAGCCGCTCAAAATAGTCCTTGGGCCCATCGATACAGACTGGATCGGTAGAGACGCTTCTGTGCACATAAGTAGAGTTGGAGGTGGTGATGCCATAGAGCTTGGCTTCGATGAAATGCTGGTCCAAAGCGATAATACCCCAACGAATGGGTCGGATAAACTCCTCTTTAAGACTGCCCCAACGCATCGATTTGCCAAAATCCAAAGACTTTAGCCACTCATCGACCATCTGGGGCACAATCTCTTTGGACTCTTTGCCCTTAATCTCCTTTTTGTAATAGAGTACTTCGGATTTTCCCCGTTTGATAGTGGAGAGTTCCTCAACGCTTACGCCGCATTTTTTCGCAAATCCAAGCGCAGCAGAGGTAGGCTCGCCATCTTTGAAAGCGATATGCAAAGGGGCTCCAAAAAACTCCTCATAGGTAGTAGGCTGCTTGGTAGGAAAATCGTGATGCCACAATACCAGCCGCCTAGGCGTGTAGTAAAACTCGAATTCACTCTCAAGCCCATACTTTTCGAGTACCTTTTGCCACTTTGGTTCGATATTTGGCAGCTCTTTCAAAAAAGGGATGGCCGGAAGCTCCTCCACCCCGATTTCGATCAATAGCGGTTGGGTCATGAACGCACCTTTTTTACTTGCTATTGTAATCTATTTTACTTTTCATCCCGCTTATGGTGCCCCCTTTGACGATGATAGCCCACCACGATCCAGATCATAAAAAGCACGAACGCCCCGGTTACTATGGTATCGAATACCTCTTTCATTTCCCATCCTTGTTATAATTGCACCAAACAAAAGGAGTTGAGATGACTTTTAAAACCCATATAATTTTTGCAGAAAGCCTCGCTTTGCCGCCCGCCTTGTACCTTTATCTCAACCATACCCTCTCTTTGGAACACCTAGCCCTGTACGGCGCAACGGTGGCAGTGGGCTCTTTGCTGCCCGATCTAGACCATAGCAGATCTTTCATCTCCAAAAGAGTCCCCTTTATCCCATATCTTTTAAGCCTTTTTACACACCACCGAGGTTTTACCCATTCGATGCAAGGCATCATCTTTATCGGAATGTTTCTGACCATCCTTGTCCTTGCCAAATATCTTCCTCGTCTCTTAGCCATAGGATTTTTTGTCGGATATGTACTCCACATCGTAGGCGACGCTATGACACTAGCCGGTATCAAAAATTTTTGCTGTAAAAAAGGCTTTTACCTCTTGCCAAAATTCTTACGCTTCAAAACAGGCTCAAAGATCGAGCGCTTCTATTTTTTTCTCTTTAGCGCGATACTTCTTGCCGAGCTCTCCTTGACACATCCGCAATTTTTCAAATACGCAAAGGAGCTTACGGCCCACGTGACGCTCCAAGATATTCAAGAAACCCTTGCCCAAAGTATTGGAGATATAAAGCGCCTTTTCTTTCACTCCATAAACTTTGTGAACCACTCCCGCTAAATCAAAGATTATAGCGGGAGCTTCCTGCTTCAACGGTCACCTCGTGGCGCACCTCCACAGGCTCTACAGGCAGTCCCTGCCCTGATAAGGCAATGTTGAGAATATTTTTGCTTGCGTTTATATCTCTATCGTGTCTTGCGTTACAAAATGGACATATCCACTCTCTTTTAGATAGTGGCAAACTATCAAGTTTGTATCCGCACACATTGCAAGTTTTAGAGCTTGGATAGAATTTGTCTATCTTGATGAGTTTTGCTCCATACCACTTGCATTTGTATTCAAGAAACTCCACAAACTT
>WGAT01000049.1 GCA_015494715.1 Campylobacterota bacterium | reverse complement strand
GGCAAATGGCGAGGTAATGGGATCTACTATGAGTTTACTCCCAATCATGCCTTTATGAAGCTAAAAGATGGCCATAGCAGACGCACGATCGAGGGCAAATGGATTATAGAGAAGTTGGACAAAGCGAAAAAAGAGGTTGTAGTCAATATAGGCGAGGGAGCAAGGCTTGGCTTTTTGACCTTTGGCGGGGATATTAGAAAATTTAAGATCATCAACGATCATACGATAGAAGATATCACTTCCCAGCTTGACGGCAAGGTCTATACTCTTACAAAAGAGCGATGAAGCGACTTCTTTGGCGAAAACTTCTCTATCTTGTAGGGATGCTCTTTTTGATCTCTTTGATCTCCTTTTTTGCCATTCATTTAGCGCCCAACTCCTTTTTGAGTGCGGGCGAGCTCAATCCCAATATTACCAAAGAGACGCTGGAGCATCTCAAAGAGATTTACGGACTTGATAAGCCCTTATGGCAGCAGTATCTGAGCTGGCTTTGGGCGATGCTTCATCTCGATTTTGGCGTATCTTTTGCCAGTGGAAAGCCGGTGATAGAGGAGATAGCCAGCCGTATTGGCGTTACTATTGGCATTAATCTTACGGCTATGGCGATTATTTTTACTTTGGCTTTTTATCTGGGTATCCGATCGGCCTTGGTTGCTGGTAGTTGGTTTGATCGGGTGGTTAAGACCCTCTCGTTACTCTCTTTTTCTATGCCCTCTTTCTATCTGGCGCTTTTACTTATCATCTTTTTTAGCGTTCAGCTCGCTCTTTTTCCCTTGGGAGGACTGCATTCTCCTGAACCAAAGGAGGGGATAGCCTACTATCTTGATCTTGTTTGGCATCTGGTGCTGCCTATTTTTGTGGTAGTTTTTGTAGGATTTGGTACACTGACCCAATATATCCGCTCTTTGACTTTAGAAATTCTCAAAAGTGATTACATTTTTTTTGCCAAAGCCAGAGGCGTGGATGAGCCAAAAATCATACGTTTTATGGTTTTGCCAAATCTCGCCCCTCCTATGGTGACGATGCTTGGCCTCTCACTCCCGGGCATTATTGGAGGAAGCGTTATTTTAGAGTCGATATTTTCGATCAACGGAATGGGGCTTTTGTTCTATCAAGCGGCGATGGCTAGAGACTATCCCGTTATTATGGGGATATTGATCATTACTGCTTTTTTGACTTTGCTTGGCAATATTTTAGCCGATCTTGTACTTTTGCGCCTTAATCCTTTTACGGATTACGGAAAAAACAGTGTGAATGACCCTGCCCTTTAGGGCGGGGTAGTGCACCCCGGATTAATCGGATTAAGGTGGCAAAAAAAGAGTTGAGGGAGTGCTTCCTCTTTTCGTAGGCGCAGGGCTTTACTCTTTAAAAAGATCTTGCAAAGTGATTTTTGGCTCGCTTTGCTCTTTCTTTTCACTCTCGATGGCTGAGCCTTTTTCTACTAATTCGATCTCATAACCTGTGAGCATACTTGCCAAGCGGATATTAATTCCATTTTTGCCAATAGCTTTTGATTTTTGATCGGGCGGGAGCATTACGACCGCTTTGTCGCCTTCTATTTTAACGGAGGTGATGATCGCTGGGCTTAGACTTCTGGCCACGAAGATCTCTGGAATGGGTGAGTATTCGATACAGTCGATGTTTTCGCCTTTGAGCTCTTTGCTCACCGCATTGATCCGTACGCCTCGTACTCCCACGCATGCGCCCACTGGGTCGATTTTTGGGCTTTGGGAAGAGACGGCTACTTTGGCTCGCTCACCCGGAATTCTCGCTACTTTTTCTACTTTTACCAATCCATCTTTGATCTCGGGGACTTCTAATTTTAAAAGCTCTTCCAAAAATTTGGGCGTAGTGCGGCTAAGCTCTAAATATATCCCGTAGACTCTATCGATGATGACTCGTCTTAGGATCGCCTTGAGCACGTCGCCCGGTTTGAAAAATTCCCCTTTGATGCGGAATCTTTTGGGTAAAATGCCTTTGACCTCATCGATCTCCACATAGGTATTTTCATCTTCGTCCACTCGGGTGACGGTACCACTGATGATGGTGCCCTCTTTATTTTTATACTTTTCAAAAAGTTGTTGTTCGATGAGTCGTTGGATATGGTACTCAATCTCGTTGTGCAGATGCATAGCGGCGGTGCGGCCAAGTTTTGCAAACTCTATCGGATAACGAAGCTCATCGCCTACTTCAACGTCTGGATCGATCTGTTTGGCTTCGCTAAGAGCAATGTAGCGCTCAGGCTCTTCTTTAGCCCGCTCGTCATCGTCTGCGACCACTTCTACCTTTTGGAAAACTTGGATCTTCTTACTTTTGTCGTTGAGCTCCGCCTCGAACTCTTTCTCTTCTCCAAGCACCTTTTTAGCGGTTTTGATGAAAGCCGTTTTTATGGCTTCCGTGACATTTTTGATATCGAGCCCCTTTTCGTGGGCAATAGAGTCTATAATATCTGCGATCTTTTCCATCTTGAAAACCTTGTTTTTGATTTGTATCTATGAGGAGATAGAAGTTGCCTAATTTTACAAAAAAAAATCTTGAATTAAGATTAACTTTAGATTGTAAGAGTTGTAAAATTTGATATAATATCCCACTTACTATACGACAAAGGGTGACGATGGAATTAAAACTCGCGCGAGAAGATCTCAAAGCCAAACCAAAAAAGATAACGCTCGAAAAAATAGAAGAGATGGTGGAGAAAGAAGGAAACAAGATTTTTTATTTTGATAGGGAAAATTCCCATAAAGATTTAATGGAGTTGGTAAATTACTTTGAGCAAAGAGGGTACAGCGTCTATTTTCGTGAGGTAAAATATGGGTTAGACGAAAACGACTACATCTATGAGGTGCATATTTTAGCATGAAAAAACTCTATATCGAGACGCTTGGGTGTGCGATGAACGTGCGCGATAGCGAGCATATCATCGCCGAGCTTACCCAAAAAGAGGATTACCAGCTGACTAAAAATCTCAAAGAGGCGGATCTTATCGTAATCAATACTTGTAGCGTGCGTGAAAAACCTGTGCATAAACTCTTTAGCGAGATTGGATACTTCAATAAAGTCAAAAAGCCGCAGGCAAAAATCGGGGTGTGCGGCTGTACCGCCAGCCATTTGGGAGAGGAGATCATCAAAAAGGCTCCTTATGTAAGTTTTGTACTAGGCGCTCGAAACGTCTCTAAAATTACTGAAGTGATCAAAAAGGAAAAAGCGGTAGAAATTGACATCGATTATGACGAGAGCACCTACGCCTTTAGCGAATTTCGCAGCTCTCCATATAAAGCCTTTATCAATATCTCTATCGGTTGTGATAAGAAATGTACCTTTTGTATCGTACCCAATACCAGAGGTGAAGAGATATCCATTCCGCCAGAGCTTATAGTCCAAGAGGCCAAAAAAGCGGCCAAATCGGGAGCCAAAGAGATCTTTTTGCTTGGTCAAAACGTCAACAACTACGGCAGACGCTTTAGCGATGGTAAAAGGGATATCGATTTTACCGATCTTTTGAAGATGGTAAGCGAAATAGAAGAGGTCGAAAGAATCCGCTTTACCTCTCCCCATCCTTTGCATATGGATGACAGATTTTTGGAAGAGTTCGCCTCCAACCCTAAAATTTGCAAATCGATGCATATGCCCTTGCAAAGCGGTAGTAGTGAGATTTTAAAGAGGATGAAACGAGGCTATACCAAAGAGTGGTTTTTGGATCGAGCGATGAAATTGCGCCAAATGGTGCCCGACGTCCATATCTCCACCG
>WGAT01000048.1 GCA_015494715.1 Campylobacterota bacterium | reverse complement strand
GGGGATTCTGGCTTTAAGCGGGGATGCCCGACCATTGCTCTAAACAATGGTCGGGTCTTACTTCTCCTATGCCAAAGGTTGATGCCCCAACCTTTATAAAAATTATACCAAAAGAGTTTCAAGGAAGACAAACTTCCTCTCAACTCTTTTGCCACCTTATATCCCCATTGATAAATCAAGGGGCTTTACGGCGAATTTTCGGTAATGGCGGAGGTTTCTTGCTACACTACAAATTTTTACCCCAAGCCCACTCCGTAGAGTCAAAGCTTGGGGATTTAAGAGATTTATAAGTTAGGCTTATTTTAAAGAGGAGATATATTGGGCTAATGCCTCCAATTGGGCTTTAGAAAGTCCAGCCACTTGAGCTTTCATCAACGCTCCCATTCCATATTGATTTAACGTACCCGCTTGATACCCCTCCAATTTTTTTAACACCTCATCTTTTGGCATACCCGCAATAATGCCAGATTTTCCAAGAGCTTTTCTTTTACCATCAGGCCCGTGACAAGCGGCGCATTTGCCAAATAGCGCTTTGGCGTCTATGTTACTCGTAGCCTTTTGGGGAAGTTTTTCGGCTATACTCTTTTTAGTCTCTTCAATTTTTGAAGTTACTTGCTCCGTAATACTTTTTTGCGCAGCTTCAAGAGAACTTGCCACCGAGCTTACCGCCTCTTTTGCTTTTGCTGGCAAAGGCGCCCCGGGAAGTGCCTCTTTTAAAGCGGTGGCATTGGCGGAATGTACACTAGAGCTCACAGAATGAACACTCGAGCTTGATACATGCTTAGAAGATGGCAAAGGCGCTCCGGGAAGTGCCTCTTTCAAAGCAGTAGCATTAGCAGAATGTACGCTAGAGCTTACAGAATGAACACTTGAGCTTACACTCTTCATCGCCGTATGGGAGCTCTCCTCTTTTTTATTACATCCCGTTAGCAACAAAGCGGCCGTCACCATAGAAAGTACAGCTAATTTTTTCATTTTTTCTCCTTTTATCTTCAAATTTTTTTTGGATTTACGATCTTTTCATCCGCTAGAAGCTTCTCCCACATAGCAGGATCGCTCCATTCCTCTCGAACACCCTTTGAAAAGCGAATGTCTCGTAAATCAATTTTTCCCATTTGCTCATTATGGGCATCCGCATATCCACAACGAGCGTATCCCGTCTCCGTCTCGTGCACAATCACTCCATCAATTATAACATTTTTCTCTTCATTGAGCATAACGGTATTTTGCAACACCCGCTCCACTATCAAAAATATGACTCTGCTGTACTGCTCGGCACTAGGACTCACCGGCAGCTCCACCCAGCGTCTGCTCCATTTTTTCATATCCCTTAGATACTCCGGATCATCACCGCTCCACAAAGTAATCGCATGATCGAAAGAGTCGATGAGCTCTTTGATAGTACGTTTGGTCAGGCCAAAATCGTAAACCATCTGACCGCGATCGAGATGATCCGAGGCAAAAAGAAGCTCTACTTTATAGGAGTGGCCATGGATCGATTCGCTACATCGTCTGGTCGTGCAGTTTCGCACAATATGAGCGTTTTCAAATTTAAAAAGCTTTCGTATGATCATCTGCGCTTCTCCCTATTCCAAAGCCGTACTTGCAATCTATCGCTGTAGATAAATCCATAGATCATACAAAATTCCGCCACCGCCTTGTCATGTTTTTTCAGCTCTTCAAGTCTATCGCCCAAAGGCATACAAAAAACCTCCACTTCTGGATACTCCCCTACGATATCGACAATCTCCTCATAGGCTCGAAATTCTACTAACGAGCGGCTTAGGGTAAATTTGAAAAAGCTGTAACCCGTATTTTTCACGATCGCATCGATCGCCTCTTTGTTTACCCGCTTCTCATACCGCTCGCCGCTGTTGGAGAGCTTCACGGCCATAGCAAATATCACATCTTTATAAGCTTCGTAGCGCTCGAAATCGATGGCGATTGTGGCATTGGTCTCGATCGTGACGATAAAGCCCTCTCGCACAAGATACTCCACAAATGCGTATAAGATCTTGTCATTCCAATAAATAAGGGGCTCGCCCCCCGTAAGCACTACATGGGGCTTGAAATCAAGATGCTCAAGATGGGAGTCTAGGATCTCTTGGAGCTCTTCCATTTTCTCAATAGCTCGCCATTTCTTGCCAAAAAGCTCTTTGCTTACGGCTTGGATACTATCGCAACCAAAGACCTTTTTGCCTTGGATAAAATACTCCCCAAAATTTGGACAGCGCAGATTACACCCACCAAAACGAAAAAAGAGGCTGGGCGTCCCTACAAATTTTCCCTCGCCTTGAATGGAGTAAAAATCTTCTACCAAATAGAGCATCTTAGCCTCCCGTTTCATAAAAAGCTCTACTTGAGGCCTCTTCCGCCTCCTCACTCCAGCGGTTTTCTTTTGGTTTGTTGGCCAAAACAAGCCGCAAAATACGCACCGCTTCGTCGATATCTCCTCGTTGTACCGCCTCTTTGATACTCATTGCCTCATCAAAATAAAGACACGGGATCAAATACCCCTCGGCTGTGAGGCGGATACGATTGCAACTCTCACAAAAATCGTGCTTATGCGGATCGATAAGTCCAAAGGTATAGCCATCTTCAAGCTGATATAAAAAAGCCGGCGAACTGCCCTGACGACCTACTTTGCAAAAAGAGTAGCGCTTTTTGATATGCTCTAGTATCTCTTTGCCATGCATTCCTTTAAGATCGCTATGGGCGTGGACATTTTCCATATATTCGATAAAACGCACCTGCATCCCTCTCTTTTTACAATACTCCAATATATCGACGATCTCATTTTCATTCACTCCCTTAAGAGGCACCATATTGATCTTGACTTTAAGACCCGCTTCTAGTGCCGCATCTATTCCTTTAAGCACATTGCCCAGTACATTCTTACCGGCAATTTTTGCGGCTATTTCGGGCCGCAAGGAGTCTAAAGAGATATTGAGCCGCTTAAGCCCTGCCTCTTTAAGTCGCTTTGCGATGGGAGCTAAAAGATAGCCGTTGGTAGTCATCGCCAAATCGATATCTGGCTTATATGCTACGATCATCTGGATAAATTTGTCCAAATCCGCCCGCAAAGTAGGTTCACCGCCGGTAAGGCGAATCTTTGTTATCCCCTCATCAATTGCCGCTTGGACAAATTTAAAAAGCTCTTCAAAGCTTAAAAGATTCTCTTTTGGTACCCAGCTAAAAGGTTTTTCTGGCATACAGTACTGACAACGAAAATTACACCTCTCGGTCAAGGAAATACGCAAGTAGTTGACATGTCGTCCATGGCCGTCAATAAGCATAGCTCTTCTTTTTAGTAAGTTTTTGATAGATTGTAGCAGATTTATAAAAAAGTTAGGTTAAAGAAGAAATTGCCCGAAAGGCCTAAGCCTTCCGAAGCGTTTTAGTGCAGCTCTTTCCAGATCTTCTCTTTCCACAAATAGGCTAGGATGGAGAGGATCACGAAGTACGCAAGTACCCAAGGTCCAAGTTTTTCTCGTTTTTCTTTCTTACGATCACCCACATGCTCAAGATGTTTGATCACCTCTTCGGTAGCTTTCTCGGTCAAACCTACGCGAGGCATGGCAGTACCATGGAGCAGTTTTTGAGGATTTTCTACGAAATCTCGGATATATTCGGGCCCTCTACTTCTAATGAACATACTAAGATCTGGCGGTGTAGTACCAAGATACTTTTTGAGGTTAGCTTCATATTTTGCTTTTTTGAGCTCGAAATCCGCTTTTTCCACCTCATTTTTAAATTTTGGTTTTGGCCCGATAACGGTCCATTTGTCATATCGTAAGTTGTGACATCGGCCACAAGCAGTCTCAAAAGCGCCTCTTGGCTCTTGAGGTTTGGCGATAGATTCAAGATATGCCACGATATCGGCTAAATCTTGGTCGCTGCCAAAGAAATCTGGCATTGGGAATGGTCTATTAGCGCCAAATTTGTGCTCAAGTTTGAAAGCTTTGACCGGATGTTTGATAAAATTGGCCAAAAACTTTTTGTCTATAAGTGCGGCAATATTGCTCAAATCCGGTGGATTGACGCCATAGCTCGCACTCGCACTCACTGGATCCATAGGTGCTGGGATACCCGCCGCCTTGATAGAGTGACATCCGGTACACCCGTTGTTTTGGATCGCTTGCGCACCCCTTTTTGCGTCCCCTTTAAGAGGAAGCGGCTTAAGATCCTCATACTTAAAGGTAGCCGGCTCGTGGTGAGGGTGCATCTTGGAGTGGGCATAGGGCTCAATACCCCAATATGTAATGCCCACCAAAATGATGATAATCGCTAAGATTTTAAGCTCTTTGTTCATTGTGCACCCCTTTCTCTTTCTTTAACCATCACAGGTGATAGGAAAAAGAGCAGATAAAAGATTAAGAATGTAGCGGTGATGATAAATCCGTTACCCATAGCTTTGGTATATTCCATAAAACCAAAGATATAGAGCAAGGCCGTTACGATAACTACAAACCAAAAAAGTTTTCTTCGCTCTCCGGTAATTGCTGGCAAAGCGGCCCACAACGCCAAGAAACCAACGGCGGCAAGATATCCGATATAAGCGTTGATGCCCGTTGGAGGCAGTTTACCCCAAATGGTAAGAACGATCATATCGATCACCATAAGCCAAAACCAGAAGAAAAAGCCACCTCTTCTATCAGCTGGCGCAACGGTTGGATCCTTGTCAAACCAAGGCAAGAAGAAGAAAATGATGTTGGCGATACCAAAAGCGATCAATCCCATATCCATCGCACTCAAAGGCCCGACATTAAAAAAGAAGCCTCGAAGCACCTCGTAACTCCACAAGAAATACCACTCAGGATAGATATGTGGCGGAGTCTTCATCGGGTTGGCTGGATCGAAGTTGATTGGATCCATCGCAAACTCATAGTGATAAAAGACCAAATAAAAATAAAAGATCATGAAAACACTAAGAACAAAGAAATCCTTGCTCAAAAAGACCGGCCAAAAAGGGATGACTTTGGATTCTCTTTTGAGTCCCGCTTTATATTTTTCGGCTTCTGCGTCAAAATCGATCTCTTCGCCGTCTTGGTTGTTGACATGCGGGATGCGAAGGGTATAAAAGTGAAAACCTATCAACATCATAATAATGATTGGCAACAAAAAGACATGCAGCATAAAAAATCGAGTCAGTGTCGGATCGGATACATAGAAGTTACCCCGGATCCAGATCACCAAATCATCGCCGATGAATGGGATACCGCCAAAAAGGTTGGTAATAACCTGCGCCGCCCAGTAACTCATCTGTCCCCAAGGCAGCATATAGCCACTAAATGCTTCGGCGCTAAAGGTGACAAAAAGCAGCATCCCAGAGATCCAGATCATCTCCCGTCCACGCTTATAGGATGCATAGTAGATCCCGGTAAACATATGGATATAGATCACCAAAAAGACTACCGACGCCGCCACTGCATGCATATGTCGCCATAGCCACCCAAACCATACCTCTTGCATGATCGTGTAGTTGACGCTATCGAATGCAAGTTTGGTATCTGGCTTGTAGTACATCAAAAGAAAGATTCCACTGATGACGAGGATGGTAAACATCGTCATCAGTACCACACCCATCGCCCACAAAAAGTTGATATTTTTGGGGATCCAGTATTCAGCGGCTAAAACTTTCCATAGCTTGGTCAAAGCTAACCGCTGATCAAGCCATTCGTACACGCTATTTGCTTTTGTAAAATGTGCCATATCCGCTCCTTACGCTTTGCCAACTAATTTTTTATACTCGGGTCCTTCTTCACCAAGAACGAGTTTTGTACCCTCTATTTTAAAAGGGGGGATATCCATCGGTCGAGGAGGAGGTCCAAAAATATTGACGCCGCAAGCATCATATTCGCCCCCGTGGCAGGCACAATGGAAGATCTTTTTATCAGGCTCCCACGTAGGAATACATCCAAGATGGGTACAAAGTCCAATCATCACCAGATATTCGCTATCTTTAATCTCGACTAGTCGCTTTTTGGTCTCATCTGGAAGATGGTTACAATTTTGCTCAGGCGGCTTTTTAAGAATAAAAATGGGTTTACCCCGCCATGTAACGGTACGAAGCTCTCCGGGTTTCATAGGTGAGAGGTCGACGGTAGTAAAACCGGCTGCCATAACGCTTGGTAATGGATCCCATGTTCGCTTCATCGCATACAAAGCGGCCAGACCGCCTAGTCCTGCGAATCCGCCAAAAACCATACCAAGGAAGTCACGTCTATTTTTTGCCATGGACAATCCTTTTGAGTTTTTTGGTCATCTGATTTTATTACAAAAATATTTAAGCCAATATAAATTTAAGTTATGCTTTATTTAAGGAGCCCTTTCGATGAGTTTTTGCACATTTTTCGCTACTTTTTCCACACTATTGGCGCTTAAATAGTCTTGATTTGGCACTTTGGCGCTCACTATTGCCTCATGGAGTCTGTTTGGCTCGAAATAGCCCATATTCAACACCCCCACACGCTCCAAAAGCGGTACGTACTCTTCATCTTTGTCTTCTCTTTGCATATAGATCACCTTTGCTCCCCCAGCCGCCACTTCCAATGCGCTCTGTCCCGAAGCGCTCAGACATAGGTTTGCCCTTTTGATGGCCTCACCATATTCCTCGTAGCTATGAATCGCACGAAAATAGGGACGAAGTTTCTCTTCCATATTTACAAAGAAGTAAAATCCTTCCAAAAGTTCAAAATCGAAGCTAGAGAGCTTGGGAGCGATATCCAAAAGCCCTTTGTTGTAATCGTCGTCCCCATAAAAAAAGAGTCTGGAAATCTCTTTGGAGCCTTGCTCGAAAAAGTCCATATCCACTAGTATTCCATTGATCACATTGGCCCCTACGACATAGGGCGAAATGAGGATTTCCCCCTCTTTTGGCAAATCTTTTGGATCGTAGCTGATGCGGAAAAAATGGCCAAAATAGTCGATCATCTCCCGATGGATTCGCTCATTATGCTCATCGCTGTCATAGACAATGATATCGCCACGCTCACATATGGTACCAATATTTCTAAAATCTTCTAACCCTACCGCTTTTTTGATACCAAGCTCTCGTTTGGCATAGGTAGCGGAGCGAAACTCTGTCGTCATAAGATAGACTTCGTGCGTTTTTTGCAGCTCTTTGGCCAAAGCGGCCGTGCGGCGAAGTCGATCGAGTCCCAAGCGGTTATCGGTCTTTGCATAAAAATAGATGGTCATTGTCCCTCCTCTAAATAATTATTAAGTCGCTTTAAGACAAATTTGTACGACATGCTTTGGCCCAATGGGTCGAAAAGCTATAGCTTCGGGGCACCCATCGTAGACAACTGCATGGAGAAAAAATTTAAGGAAAAGTTAGACCTTTCCTTTTTCTTTCATCTTGATATAGATCTGTAAGATCTCGATCGCCGCCGGCGTGATACCGCTAATCTGGCTTGCGGCAAAAAGTGTGGGCGGTCTAAATTTTTTGAGCTTCTCTTTGACTTCGTTGGAAAGCCCGCTGATAGCGTCAATATCCAAATCTTTTGGTATCTTGATATCCATCAGACGATGCATCCGCTCGATCTGCTCTTGCTGTTTTTTAATGTATTGGTCATATTTTGCCTCGATGAGTATCTGCTCTTTGGCCTCTTTGGAAAACTCTTTGAGCTCTGGGAGCAGTTTTTCAAGCTTTTCGATAGTGAAGCTAGAGCGGGCGGCGACATTTTTGAGCGTCGTTTTGTCCGTGATCTTCTCTTCACCCATCTCATCCAAAAAGGCAAGAGTCTCTTTGGTAGGTGTGAGGTGACGCTCCTCTAGTACTTTGAGTCCCTTTTGGATCTGCTCACGCTTACGCATCATCTTGGCATAGCTATCTTCGTCGATAAGTCCAAGTTTATGACCATAGGGCATGAGGCGCAAATCCGCATTGTCCTCGCGCAGCAGCAATCGAAACTCCGCGCGACTCGTAAACATCCGGTAGGGCTCCTTGGTCCCTTTGGTCACCAGATCGTCTATCAACACGCCGATATAGGCCTCGTCTCGTCCCAAAATCAGTGGCTCTTCCCCCTTAATCGCCAGACTTGCGTTGATACCGGCCATAAGCCCTTGGGCGGCAGCTTCCTCATAGCCCGTGGTTCCGTTGATCTGACCGGCACAATAGAGATTTTTGATCTCCTTGGTCTCGAGCGTGTGTTTAAGCTGCGTAGGGTCTACATAGTCATACTCTATGGCATAGCCGTATCGCACCACTTCGGCATTTTCTAGCCCCTTGACGCTTCGTATCATCTCTAGCTGCACATCTGGCGGCAAAGAGGTGCTCATCCCGTTGATATAGTACTCGGTAGCCTCCAGCGTCTGAGGCTCTACGAAGATATGGTGGCGCTCTTTATCCCTAAATCGATAGACTTTGTCCTCGATACTTGGACAGTATCTGGGACCCACTCCTTCGATCTGTCCTGTAAAAAGCGGGGCTCTGTGGAAGTTGGATTCGATGATTTGATGGGTCTGCTCGTTGGTATAGGTGATGTAGCAAGGCAGCTGGGTGGGGTGAAAGTTTTCTCTATCTGTTCTAAAGCTAAAAGGTATTGGCTCTTCGTCTCCTGGCTGGATCTCCATTTTACTAAAATCTATCGTCTTTGCATCGATTCTAGCACATGTTCCCGTTTTGAGTCGGCCGAGGGTGAGTCCTAACTCTTTTAAAGAATCACTCAAAGCGTTGGAGGCAAATTCTCCGGCACGTCCCGCCTCTTGTCGGATCTCACCGATATGGATAAGGCCTCTAAGAAAAGTGCCGGTAGTGATGATGATCTTTTTGGCGTGATAGATGTTGCCAAGACTCGTACGCACCCCAATCGCCTCATCACCTTTGGTCAAAATCTTCTCCACCATCTCCTGACGGACTTCCAGATTTGGCGTACCCAACACGATCGTTCGCATATAGATGCGGTATCTGTCCATATCGATTTGAGCCCTGCTGCCTCGCACGGCCGGCCCTTTGGAGGCGTTGAGGATACGAAACTGGATACCCGTTTTGTCTGTCGTAAGCCCCATCTGCCCGCCAAGAGCATCGATCTCTTTGACCAAATGCCCTTTGGCCAAACCACCGATCGCCGGGTTGCAGCTAGCGGCCCCGATCTGTTCGGCCAAAATGGTAATCATCAGCGTCCTCATCCCCATTCTAGCACTAGCCAGTGCCGCTTCGATACCGGCGTGACCGCCACCTATTACGATTACGTCATATTTCATCTTTTTCCTCTTTAAGCTATAATTTGGCTATTTATACAATACTCCAAACCAAAAATCAAGGCAGGATGTGTTTACCGGACTTATCAAAGAGATCGCCAACGCAACCCATTTCGATGGACAAAAACTTCGTCTCAAAGCGAAACATCGGCCAAATATTGGCGACTCCATCGCCGTCAATGGAGCGTGCCTGAGCGTCACGAGAGTGTATACAGATGGCTTTGAGGTGGAGCTAGGAGATGAGACCAAAAGAGTCGTAGCCATAGAAAACTATAAAGGCCCTGTCCACATAGAGCCTGCCATGCGTCTTGGTGATAGGCTAGAGGGCCATATCCTCCAAGGCCATATCGACTGCGTGGGCACCATTATCAAAATCACGCCCGGCCACAACTCTACCGACTTTTTTATCCGCATTCCAAAAGAGTATATCAAATTTGTCATTCCCAAAGGAAGCATAGCCGTAGATGGGGTGAGTCTGACAATCAACGAAGTGTATGAGGATAGTTTTCGCCTAACCATCATTCCCATCACTCTTAAAAAAACCCTCTTTGGCAAGTACCCAGTCGGCCGCAGGGTCAATATCGAGACCGATATGTTTGCCAGGTATCTTTACTATCTTTTCAAAGATAAAAAAGAGATGAGCTGGGAAGATATCGAGCGAATGCAAGCACTCTTTTAAGGAGAAAATATGAGACTCTTTTTAGGATCGTTTGCAAAACTCGAGCATTATGAAATGATCAAAAGTCGCTTCTCTTTTCTAGAAGCCAAATGGGTCGAAAAACATAACATCCACCTCACCTATCTCTTTTTGGGTGAGCGGCCAAATCCTTATGAAATCATTGAAAAATTGGAGGGGATAGAGTATGAAAAAAAGGAGATTCCCCTCATTGGCCTTGGTTTTTTTGGACATCCGCCAAAAGTGCTCTATACAAAGACATCGGACCATGAGATAGTACAACTACATCATAAGATCGTAGAGAGACTACAAATCGAACCAAAGCGGCCTTTTTTGCCCCACGTGACGCTGTGTAGGATCAAGCGAACCCGCCGCTTCTCTCGCTTTATAGAGACTATTAGAGAGTTTGGACACCACCATCTGGGTACCCTACATCAAGAGCTGCACCTCATCGAAAGCTTTCTCACCCCCAAAGGGCCCAAATACAAAATCATCCACACTTTTTAGGATCGTAATGTACGGCCAGCCACAAAGCGCCTTTGGTAACGCTTGTGAGGGTGTGGGGGGTATGGGCGGGAATATAGAGAATATCGCCCGCTTTTAATACTTTCTCCTCGCCATCCATCGCAAGTTTGGCGTCTCCTTGCAAAAGAACTACCCACTCATCTTTATCGTCACAAAACTCTTTTGGCTCGTCTAAAGAGGCGCTCACTATCCTTATGATCTCCAAAGAACCTCGTTTGTGCAGCGTCTCAAAACGCTCCCCTTTTTGGGGTATGACAAAATCAAAAAGGTTCATGCCTTAAAATCCTCTTCGCTAAATTTTTCCACCTGATAAACTAAAATCTTTGGATGATACTCCAAGCAGTTTGGGGGAAGTCCCGCTTTGACGCACAGATGGGCAAAAAAGCTATCAAAATCTGGCAACTCTTCCCATACCTGAGGTAAGAAAGTAGCCTGTCGGCCATCAAGCTGCAGCACCACGCCATCTATTCCGGGTCGGATCTTTTGACGAAGATCTTCGATATCTTTGTATTCCAGTGGTTTTGGTTCACCAAGTACGGAGATCTCTATAGTTATTTTATCAAACTCCTCTGGACTCAAAGGCGGAAATCTTGGATCACCAAAAGCCGCCGCTTTGGCATTGGCTATCAAATCATCGATAAGGGGACGATGGGCCACTAGTGAGCCAATACATCCTCTAAGAGAACTTCGCTCGTTGATAGTCACAAATACGGCACCCGGCTTGGCAAGCTGGGGATACATCTGGATAAGGCGTTGCTTCACCTCATCGGTCAGCTCTTTGTGCCCCAAAAACTCCTCTTTAATGGCAATACGCGCAATATTGAGCATAATTTGCTTGAGTTTATCATCAATCATCCTTGGCTCCTTTTACTCTTTTTTTTTACAGGATATACAATCCCTTTGCTCACTTTGTACTATTGTGCCACGCAGATACTAATATGCACCTTATTGCTCTTTGTCCCGTAAAGGTGTGCTTGTAGACCTTTTGGCTTTTGCCTCCATGTCGATAAGAGGTAAAGCCAATCTCTTTTTAGAAGCTATCGTCATCTTTTTGATACCCTCTACCACGGGCTCGTACACTAAAAAACCGGCTTGTGCGAGCGCTAGACGCACGGGCGTGGCGATAGAGTAGGTCGTTAGCAGCATATCATCGCTCGTGATGGCATAGAGGTCTTGAAAATATTCCAATGTCCAAAGCCTTGGATTTTTCTTGGGAGAAAAGGCATCTTGATAGACGATATCGATCCTTTCAACTTCCTTGATATACTCTCTGGCATCTTCTACTCGTAACTCTATCGATATATTGGAGCTTTTATATTTTCCGTGCTCTATCAGCTCAAGTAGTATGGGGACAAAAGGCTCTAGGGGCTTTGGATAAGAAAAATGCGGAAGAGTTTGTAAAAGACGCGCATCAAGTTCTGGAGAGAATATCTCCAAGGATTGGACTCTGTTTTGTTTTGTAAAACAATAAAGCGTAGCCAAGGTATTCAATCCAAGACCAAAGCAGATATCTAAAATTCGCAAGTGAGACTTGTTCGTCAACGCAAAAGCGGGCTCTACATGCTTTTTAAGAGCCTCCCTCAAGGCTCCGTCTTTGAGACTATGATAGCACTCTCCATACTCCTTGGAATAAAGCGTATAGCTGCCATCGGCACTTTGGCGCCACTCATATTTTGTATCAAGCTCCATATTTTTAAACTATCTCATCTAGTTCTTTGAACATCATCGCTTCGACGATCTGCTCAATATTCATCCCCGGCATCGCCAAAAGAGCCCTCGCTCCCAACGCATACACCATATCCAGCTCGTCATTTTTATCTGAAGTAATTATATAATCAAAAAAGAGCGTGTCGATCCTCTGGACAAACTCTAAATTCTCTATCCTCATCCCATCCCCCAGCTCCAACAACCCAAAGGATTTGGCATTTTTGAGCGTAGTCGCTACGGACTCTACACCCTCCACATTTTTTACCGGTACTACGATCTTCATCAAACTCCTAGTACTTCCACATTTTTTGGATCCACATCGCATCGATGCTTATCTATAGCACTTGGATTAAGGGCTAGCTCCTCGTTGTTCATAATCCCAATCCCGCTTTGGACCACATGATTGGCTATCTTTTGGGCTTCATTGAGCGAGTGCATATAGCAGCTGCCGCATTGGTAGATATTGAGCTCGGGAATCTCTTCGATACTTTTGATGGCTAAAATATCTCGCATACTCTTCTCCCAAGCCTGCGCCACATCCAGCTCGCTTGGCTTGCCTATGAGGCTCATATAAAATCCGGTACGACATCCCATCGGGGAGATATCGATAATCTCCACATCTGCACTATTTAAATGCTCCCGCATAAAACCGGCAAAAAGATGCTCTAATGTATGGGTCCCTTTTTCGCTCATAATCTGTTTATTGGGCTTGCAAAAACGCAGATCAAAGACACGGATATCATCGCCTAAAGGCGTTTGCATCTCTTTGGCCAAACGAACGGCAGGCGCGGGCATTTTGGTGTGATCTACGAGAAAACTTTCAAGTAAAGGCATACTTTTGTCCTTTTCATTAATAATTGTTCAATTAGAAATCGATTATGGCGTTGCCATCCATTTTTTGAGCAAGAAGGACGTTTTGGACAGCTCTAAGAATGATATTATCTGAATCTGAAGACTCTTTACAAGCCGTTCCTATCGATATTTTGGCAAGAGGGTAATTTTGTTCGAGCAAAAAGAGGATCTTGTTTTCCACTTTTACATGAGAATCTGGTCTATTGGTAAAAAAAAGTAAGGCGTAGTAGCTTTCGGTTATCTTTATGAAACGATCGGCACATCTTGTATTTAATCGGACAAGCTGGGAAATATCGCTTTTATCATCCATATGGATAAGCATCAGGCAAAAAGGGAGCCCGTATCTATTTGAGATACACTCAAAAGAGCGGGCTTCCTCTTGTAATTTTGCCTTGATGGTGGAATAGATATAACTCAAATCAGACTCCAGCCTCTTCTCTTTTTTGTAAGTACTCCCATCTCGCATCTACCGCTTTTTGCCACAAATCGATAATATGGCGATTTTCTGGCTTAAAAAGGTGGCGAAATCTTGGCTGGGCCGCAAGATATTCTTCTACGGGAATCTTCTTTTTGGGCCGATAGGTGATGTTGAGCTTGGTGCTATAAATAATGCCGTGCTCGTCCCGCTCGTTAATGATCTCATACAAAGGCCAAACACAACTTTCCACACCCAGATCACTCACTTCAATCGTATCTTCTGGAGCGTGCTTCCATTCTGTAGTACATGCGCTTTGCGCATTGATATAGACCGGACCATAGACCTCAAAGCCTTTTTGTACCTTTTTGACCAAATCTTTCCATTTGCTAGGACTCACCTGCGCTACATACGGAGCCCCGTGGTCGGACATGATCTCCACCATGCTCTTTTTCATCATCTTCTCGCCATAGCTCACGCTTCCAGCAGGACTTGTAGAGGTACTCGCTCCAATAGGCGTAGAAGAGCTTCGCTGACCCCCGGTATTGGCGTAGACTTCATTGTCAAGGCACACATACATAAAATTGTGACCCCGCTCAAAAGCGCCGCTTAGTGATTGAAATCCGATGTCGTATGTACCGCCGTCCCCTCCAAAAGCAACGATTTTTGGCTCACGCCCCTCATCGACCATCTTCTGAGTCGCCGGTGGTAATTTGCCCTTTTTCTTCATAACCTCATAAGCCGCACTGATGGTAGCCGCGGCCACAGCTGCGTTTTCAAAACCGATATGCAGCCAGCTCACATCCCAACTCGTCTTTGGATAGACAGCCGTACACACCTCCAAACATCCCGTAGCGGTAGCCACGATGATGGGATCGTCGGTGGCATTGAGGACTTCACGCACGATAATGTTGTGGGCACACCCCGGACACATGAGGTTTGCACCCTCAAACCGATCATTGGAGAGTGAAAACTCCTTGAGATTTTTTATCTTTTTTACCATAATTTCCCCCTCTTAATAAAACGATAGCTTCGGTCCTCTCAGACCCAAGAACTGCTGCAACGGTACGACTGGCTCACCGGCTTTGGCACACTTATCCAGATCCTCATAGACCTCTTTGAGCATTTCAATAGTGGTATCTCGTCCACCAAGACCATAAATATAGTTGAGTACCACAGGCTTTTTACCCCCAGCAAGCAGTGCGGCCGAAATTTCGTTAAAAAGCATTCCAAAAGTTCCGCCCGGAGCGCTTCTATCAAGAGTCGCTACGGCTTTGACATTGCCAAGAGCCTCTTGCACCTCCTTAAATGGAAAGGGTCTTAAGACTCGAAGACTGACCACTCCAGCTTTAATTCCCTTTTCTCTCATCTGATCGGCTGCAATTCTAGCAGACTCCACGGTCGTACCAAGAGCGAATATCGCCACATCCGCATCATCCATCTTATATGTATAGACTGGAGTATACTCTCTACCCGTTCTATCCTTGAACTGGGCAAAAACTTCATTGATAGTCTTAATAGAGTTCATCAAATCGTTATGTTGTCTGGCTTTATGCTCAAAGTGCCAATCTTCTTCGGTTTGTACTCCGTGGGTTACTGGGTTGGCCACATCGAGCATAGAGTTGACCGCCTTGAATTCACCTATAAACTCTTTGGCCTCTTCATCTTGAAGCGGGCGTACATTTTGGGCGGTATGAGAGCAGATAAAGCCGTCTTGGTGCACCATCACAGGGAGCCGTACATTCAAATCCTCGCCTATTTTAAACGCCATAAGCGTCAAATCGTAGGCTTCTTGAGGGTTGTAACTGCATAGATTGATCCAGCCAGCATCTCTTCCTAGATACATATCGGAATGATCCCCGTTGACGTTCAAAGGTGCGGCAAGAGCCCGGTTGACTACGGTCATGACTATTGGCAACCGCATACCGCTGGCTTGATAGAGTACCTCCACCATCAAGGCAAATCCTTGGGAGCTTGTCGCCGTAGCGGCTCGCACGCCCGCAGCACTTGCAGCCACACATCCGCTCATCGCCGAATGTTCGGATTCCACCATAATAAACTCCCCGTCCACATATCCATCGGCCAAAAATTTGGAGTAGTTTTGGACGATGGGGGTCGAAGGAGTAATAGGATAGGCCGCTACGATATCGATATCAGCCTGCCGTAAAGCATGGGCGGCGGCCATATTGCCATCCCAAACTTCTACTTCATTGAGTTCATACTTTTTTGCCATCGGCTATCCTTTATTTCTTTTCTTCTTTTTTGGGCCACATAGCCAACGCTTCTTGATTATCCATATGCTCAGGAAACATCAAAAGCGATTTTGGATTGGTCGGACAAACTTCCACGCAGATACCGCACCCTTTACAATGCTCATACACTACACCTATCATCTTCTTATCGCGACTCAAAATTGACATATCGGGACAAAAAACCCAACAAAACTGGCAATCTATACAATAGTCTCGATTGTAGACCGGTTTTTCGACACGCCAATCCCCAACTTGCCACTCATGGGAGTTGGTCGGCGCGTAGGGGCGCTCTTCCATAGGAACCTCAGCCACATCCTCTACTGGCTCCGTAAACGAAAAGAGCGCGGCGCCTGGAAGCAGCTCGTCCCAGCCAAGCTCTTTTATCTCTTCTATATCTTTGATCTCTTTTAAATCTTTTGCCATCGCCTATCCTTTAGTGTACTTCGTTGTAGGCACGCTCGATCGCCGCCATATTCGCATCAATAATCTTTTGGGGAAATTTTGACAAAACTTTCTTCATCGCCTCTTTGAAATAATCCAAATCAAACATACCAGAAACTTTCATCAAAGCCCCTAGCATCGGCGCATTTGGAATAGCCCGACCGATTGTATCGAGCGATATTTGCATACAATCTACCACATAGACCTCTTTGCCCTCAAGCTTTGGCTGAGATTTTATCAACTCCTCTTTACTCAAGTGCGTCGTGATGATATACTTGGTATTTTCTTTCTCATTTGCCGTAATATCGGCGGTATAGGTAAGCCCCGGGTCAATGACCAAAACATAATCTGGGCGCATAAACTTCTCGTGATTGAGAATTGGCTGCTCATCCACCCGATTATACGCAGTCATCGCCGCTCCCCTTTTGGCAGAGCCGTAAAACGCAAAGGCCTGTACATACTTTCCGGTATTGGCAACTACGTCGGCTAGACCTTTCGCCCCGGTTACGGCACCTTGTCCGGCTCGGCTGTGCCATCTGATCTCTAACATTGCAAACTCCTCTATCAATTTTGATACTAAATTGTAATCAACCCACTCTTAAATATCTATTAGAGTATTGATACTCCACCCCGTAAACGAGGCGGATTCCCGCTCCCCTAAGCTACCTTAGGTTGCTGGCGGGCATTGTTGCCGTGTATCCCACGGGCAAGTATGTTTTTTGCGGCGTTCACGTCGGCATTGATAGTAAAGCCACAGGATCTACATACAAACCTCGATTGAGAGATTCTGTTCGCTTTATCCACATATCCGCATC
>WGAT01000047.1 GCA_015494715.1 Campylobacterota bacterium | reverse complement strand
TCGCACAAAATTTTATCAACACGGTAGCTGACGGCATCTATCATCTTGGTTTTGCGACCCGTTTTAAAAACAACCTTGAAAACGAGGACGGCAACAAAAACGCGCGATTTGAGCAAGTGGCTTGGTGGCTCAACACCATTTTACAACCTGACCTGCAAGCTGGACGGCTCAAAAACAATAACTATCACGAAGTCCAAGGAAGCACCGGTACGGCTCTTGACACTTTTATCTCTATAATCTTTAATGACAAGTCCCTTGAGCGAAAAATATCTACCGAAGATATAAGAGAGGGTGCAAAAAATGCCGACGCTATGAACCGCCTTATCGTTGAAGCGATCAAAGAGACGGGCGTGGCCACGGATAACTACCTTAGCGTAGCCGATATCAAAGAGATCAACAACTACCTCGTAACCAACTACGCTCAAGAGTGGGCTACTTTGCACGGCGATGACGAAAATGACGAGGAGACCGGTTTTCATAAAGTCCAAGGCGATGGCGCCACTACAAGACTTTATGGAGCCAATGCCATTAATACCGTGCTTGATGGCATTTACCATCTAGGATTTGCGACCCGCTTCAAAAATAACCTCGAAAATGAAGATGGCAACAAAAACGCCTCTTTTAAAAATGTGGCATACTGGCTAAACAGAACTTTCCACGGCGACTACTCCGCAATCTATCGATAATCTTGCGTAGGGCTCTGGCCCTACGGAGCCTTTTGAAAAAATCGTACGCGATCCTTTTTTATAAGCGTACATCCCAACCCCTTTAACCTATCGGCTTTTCCATCCCCATCGATATCGTAGCTAAAAGCTTTTGTTTGAGGATCTTGACCTGCCAGTTTGTAGATGTGCTTGCACTCTTTATCCGAATCTACATTGAAAATAAGCCAATCAAATCGGCCCGGCCGGTAGTGTACCATATAAAAAGCGGGAGGATTGGGCCGCACATCTACCCGTACCCAACCAAATATACCCATCCTTTTAATATTTTCCTCGCTGGTGTCACCAAGAAGGCGATATGTGGTATGGCTTGAGGTGAAAGTAAAAGTCCAATTAGATTTTGGATCCTCTCCAAAATGGTAGGGAGCAAAATAGCCAGTAATCGCATATGTGCCGTTTTGTTCGCTCAAGACTATCCTCTCAATCTCTCGTATTGGGTCTTGTGCGCTCTGGTTCGCTTCTTCAAAGGTACAAGAGGCGATATGATCGGCCAGACAGCTCATAAGGGGACAATACTCTTGCCACAAGCCTCTTCTCTCAAGCGCGGCCTCTTTCTCTTTAGCGTGCCAAAGAGCTTTACGATCCTCTTCTTGGATATAGCGGTCCCAAGCAATAGCATACCCTTGGGCGATGAGCGTTTGATTTAGAGATTTTCCATCGGGTAGAATGATCAGTACCACCTCTCTGTCGTAACGATCCTTGTATCTGCTTCGTATCTGACACATCCCCTCAACAGAGCCAAGTAGAGTTGATAAAAAACTTTTGGCCAAATAGCCGGCCTCTTCTATCATATCTTTGGATACCCCGCATCGATTGGCGTCATACTCCATCTTTCTTCCCTCATAGCTCTCTGGAGCGTCGATGCCATAAAGCCTAAATCTTTTTTGTCCATACTCAAGGGTATCTCCGTCTATTACCTGTAATGCCGAACAGGGCAGCGTATCTTCTCGTGCCTGAATATAGCCGCTATCTATGGCTGGAGCACTGCAGCCGCAAAAATTGCACGCCACTATTTTAAAGCGTTTGCTTTGAGGATCTTGCGTGTAGTACATATATGTAAAATCATTATAGCGAGTGGCTATCAAGGCGTATTCTTGAGTGTTTGATGCCACATAGATTTTATAATACTCGGCATCTAGCACCTCCGTCCAGCTCACCTTGATCCTATCCGCATACTCTCCATCGGATGCATCCACTCGATACGGGGCCTGTGGCTTGATACAAGAAGCAGAACTTAACCCACTTTCGCATACGCCTCCATGATGGCTGCAAGTACCTCTTCCACTCGATTGTGAAAAGGTACCATCGCAGCATAAAGTCGCAAAAGCGTTTAGAACAAAGAAGAACACCATCAAAATAATACCAATACCCAACCGAAAGTCTTTTATACTCATCACGCCTCCTATCACCAGCTACTCTTATCCAACTTATACAATTTTAAGATTTTTATGATAAAATTCCAATTACGATTCGGGGTGTGGCGCAGCCTGGTTAGCGTGCTACCTTGGGGTGGTAGAGGTCGCGGGTTCAAATCCCGCCACTCCGACCAGTTGGAAACTTCTCAAAATTCCTATACAATAGAGCCTCCACAGCACTTTTAAGAAAAGATCAAAGTGGCTTGGCCACCCTATTGCTACCCATTTTATTAAAAATTACCACCTTTGAGCTATCCACACAGTTTAAACTTTGTAATCTTAAAATAGATGTTGGTTTTCATTCCAATTGGGATAAGCGATCTATCCAATGAGAACAAGCCGGTGATCTTTTCGCTTATGTATCTGGCTATCTTCGCTTATCCATAAACTTGACACAGCCTTAAAACTTGCTACAATTTTAATAACTATTTAAAAGGCATAGAGTGCTTTTAATTACAAACAATCGAGTAAAGTCAAGAAACAAGACTAAACTTGCTATCTTAAAAGATGGAACGAGAGCCTCCAAAGATTTGTACAATAAAGCGCTCTATACTATTAGACAACACTTTTTTGAGCGTCAAGAGTATCTTCCTTATCCAAAAGTCTACCACCTGCTCAAAGCAAGCGATGAGTACAAAAGAGTGCTTTCTAATGCAAGCCAACAGACTATGAAACAGGTAGAGAACGCTTTCAAAAGTTTTTTTACGCTCTTACGAATCTTCCCAGAGGGGAAGCTCCCGCTATAACGTGTAAGCGTTTAGGGGGAGAGGTTTACCAAATATTTCATTGCTAGGAGATACGATGAGAGCCTTGTCCTCTTTGTTACCACTCAATCTTATCCCGACCTTGATGGTTTTGGCTCAAGGATTTGGGATGATCCATATGGAGCACTTTACCTTTTGGATTGCGGCCGTTGTGATTTGTACCCTCTCCCTTGAGATGATGAAAGCGGCGGCTTTTGCACTCTCTGGAAGCGCTAGTTGGATCGATTTTACTATGTCTTTACTTCTTTTGTTGGCGATACTTGCGTATATGATCTATCTGTTTCTCACCAAAGGGGGGATAATGCCCCGTGAATGGTGGCTCATAGCCGAAGCGCAGTTGATGGATGTGATCGTAGGGTTTTATATCACCGTTACCAATGCCCGCAGGGACATCGGCGTAGAGCATTAAAGGATTTTGGGTAGGGTGATGCCGCGCTGATGTTGGTATTTGCCTTGTTTGTCTTTGTAGCTGGTTTCGCACTCCTCGTCCCCTTCAAAAAAGAGCACCTGGGCGATCCCTTCGTTGGCGTAGATTTTTGCCGGCAAGGGTGTGGTGTTGGATATTTCTATGGTAATATGTCCTTCAAATTCCGGCTCAAAGGGGGTGACGTTGACGATGATGCCACATCTAGCATAGGTACTTTTGCCAAGACACACGGCCAGCACATTTCTAGGTATGCGAAAATACTCTATCGTACGGGCCAAGGCGAAAGAGTTTGGCGGGACGATACACACATCTCCTTTGAAATCGACCACATTGCGTTCGTCAAAGTGTTTTGGATCCACTACCTCGGCGTTGACATTGGTAAAGATCTTAAATTCGTCGCTTACTCGGATATCGTAGCCGTAGCTACTCAGTCCGTAGCTGATGACCCCTTTGCCTATTTGCTCCTCGCAAAAAGGCTCTATCATCCCCTTTTTGGCTTTTTGGCGTATCCAACAATCGGCCTTAAGTCCCATTAACGTCCTTGAGAAATGCTTTACATACTTTATGCTATTATAACATACTTAGATATACCCCATACTATCCTCAGGAGTGATGATGAATTTCAAAGAGATACGAGAACTTATAAGAATTTTTGATAAGAGCGGACTTTCCAAACTCAAACTCAAAAAGGAGGATTTTGAGATATCTTTGGAAAAAGAGCAAGAGACGCAAGCACCCAAGCAGGCCCCACTCCCCCAAAGCGCTCCGCCAATTACCGCTACGCTAGAAGAGCCTGCCAAAGAGCTAGAAGCCGCCAAGAAAAAGGGCGAATATATCACCTCTCCGATGGTGGGTACTTTTTACAGAGCCCCAAGTCCTGATAGCCCTCCTTTTGTTAAAGTGGGCGATGTGGTGAGCAAAGGGCAAACTATTGGAATTATCGAGGCGATGAAAATATTCAACGAGATTGAGGCGGAATTTGATTGTAAGATACTTGAAATCTTGGTCGAAGACGGACAGCCGGTAGAGTATGATATGCCGCTTTTTTTGGTAGAGAGGGTGTAGATGAAAATAGAGCGTATACTCATAGCCAATAGGGGCGAGATCGCCCTAAGAGCTATTCGTACCATCAAAGAGATGGGAAAAAAGGCGATCGCTGTCTACTCCACGGCAGACAAGGACGCCCACTACTTGGGACTTGCCGATGCGGCTATTTGTATTGGAGGAGAAAAGAGCAGCGAGAGTTATCTCAATATCCCCGCTATCATCAGTGCCGCCGAGATTGCCGGAGCGGACGCCATCTTTCCCGGATATGGCTTTTTGAGCGAAAATCAGCAGTTTGTGGAGATATGTACTTTGCACGGCATCAAATTCATAGGGCCAAGTCTGGAGATTATGCAGCTTATGAGCGATAAATCCAAGGCCAAGGAGGTGATGAAAAAAGCGGGCGTACCGGTAGTGCCCGGAAGCGAGGGGGCCATACGCAGTGTCCAAGAGGCCAAAAGAGTGGCCAAAAAGATAGGCTATCCCATAATTTTAAAAGCCGCCAGCGGGGGAGGTGGCAAAGGGATGCGGGTCGTAGAGGATGAGAGCTACATCGAAAACGCCTATCTCGCAGCCGAGAGCGAAGCGATCAGCGCTTTTGGGGACGGCACCATCTATATGGAAAAATTCATCAAAAATCCTCGCCATATCGAGGTACAGCTCCTAGGCGATAGCCACGGCAACGTGGTCCATTTGGGGGAGCGGGACTGCTCGCTGCAGCGTCGCCACCAAAAGATGCTCGAGGAGTCCCCGGCTGTTTTTCTAGACCAAAAGACTAGAGAGCGGCTTTGGGAGGTAGCGGTCAAAGCGGCCAAGGCGATAGGGTATGAGAACGCCGGAACGATTGAGTTTTTGGTGGATGCGGATAGGAATTTTTACTTTATGGAGATGAATACAAGACTGCAAGTCGAGCATCCGGTGAGCGAGATGGTCAGCGGCATTGATATCGTGGAGTGGATGATCCGCATCGCCGAGGGGGAAAAGCTTTTTGGCCAAGATGAGGTGAATCTGCGAGGCCACGCCATGGAGTGTCGCATCAACGCCGAAGACCCCGTCAAATTCATTCCAAGCCCCGGCAAAATCAAAACCTGGATCCAGCCCGGGGGCAAGGATGTGCGAGTCGATACCCACGTCTATTGCAACTATATCGTCCCGCCATACTACGACTCTATGATTGCCAAGCTCATCGTCTGGGGCGAGGATAGAGGGCGGGCTATCGCTAAAATGAAGCGGGCCTTAGAGGAGTTTGAGGTTGGAGGTATCAAGACAACCATAGAATTTCATAAAAAGATGATGGACAACCCAGATTTTCTCGCTAATAATTATGATACCAAATATATCGATGAGAAGTATTTGGCTTAGTCTTTTGATCGCAATTCTTTTTACGGGTTGCGTTACCAAAGAGTGTGGGGTAGATAAGGAGATTTTCAAAAATTTTTCCCCTCAAAAGCAAGAGGAGATTTGTACTTTGTATCTCAAAAAGGAGGCCGAGCGTCAAAAACTTTATGAAAAACGGCGTCTTATCGAAGAGCAAAACAAAAAACTGGCACTCGAAAACGAAAATCTCAAACTTACCGAAAATTCGCCGTAAAGCCCCTTGATTTATCAATGGGGATATAAGGCGACAAAAGAGTTGAGAGGAAGTTTGTCTTCCTTGAAACTCTTTTGGTATAATTTTTATAAAGGTTGGGGCATCAACCTTTGGCATAGGAGAAGTAAGACCCGACCATTGTTTAGAGCAATGGTCGGGCATCCCCGCTTAAAGCCAGAATCCCC
>WGAT01000046.1 GCA_015494715.1 Campylobacterota bacterium | reverse complement strand
TATGGCCGTTGGTGGCTACGATAATGTCGCCAAATCCATAAGGCTTGCCCAGATGGTTGCTCACCACCCCTCCAGCCTCTTGGACCATCAAAATCCCCGCCGCCACATCCCACGGCTTGAGATTGACCTCGTAAAACCCGGCAAACCTCCCACAAGCCACATAGGCTAAATCCATAGCCGCACTGCCAAGTCGCCTGATATCCCTAGTATAGGGCAAAAGCCCCTCCATCGACTCGATAACGAAGCGAAAATCTTGACCCTTTTGGGTTTTGGTATAGGGAAATCCCGTGGCGATGAGAGCGTCGATTAGTTCTTTGGCGGGTGATACCTCGATTTTTTGGCCGTTAAGGTACGCCCCCTCCCCACGTCTCGCCCAAAAGAGCTCCTCCAAGATAGGATTGTAGATCGCTCCCTCCAGCGGTTTGCCATCCTCCCACACTCCTACGCTAATACAAGTATAAGCGATGTGGTGAACAAAATTGGTAGTCCCGTCGATGGGATCGATAAAAATGGCTCTATCGGGTATCTTTCCTTCAAAACTCTCCTCTCCTACCACTTCAAAGCTTCTAAAGAGCTCCACTACCCTTGGCTTCAAAAACTCCTCGATCTTTTTGTCGTACTCCGTCACCAGATCCACACTTCCCTTTTTGTAAACCTCTTTTTGGCCAAAATAACCCTCTTTTAGTATTTTTCCGGCTTCTTTTAAAAGCCCTTTGAGCGGTGCTTCTTGTCGCATCATTAACCTTTCATTAATTTTTGATTAATTTTCGTTTAATTTTTTGTCCTACAATTGCATTGTACCAATTACGCGAAGAGTTTCTCTCTTTCCTTCTTCGCAAAATCAACGGAGGTAAAAATGAAAAAAATAGTTATGCTCTCAGCCGTAACGGCCATGTTGCTCAGTGCCGCGACAATCCATTTCAAAGAGGCTCCAAGCAACTTTAAGCGAATTATGCCAGGAGCGGACAAAAACGTAGTGATATCATACTACGATGCGATCAAAGAGGCAAAGCAAAGCGTTGTCAACATCTCGACAAAAAAGAAGATCAAGCTGCCAAATATGCACGCTATGCCATTTTTTAACGATCCGTTTTTTAAGCAGTTCTTTGGACCGATGTTTAAAAACCATATGCCAAAAAGCAGGATCCAAAGAAGCTTGGGAAGCGGCGTAATCATCAGCGGCGACGGCTATATCGTGACCAACAACCATGTAATCAAAAACGCCGACGAGATCACCGTCACGCTTCCTGGAGACGACAAAGAGTATAAAGCCAAAGTGGTGGGTAAAGATGCCCTAACGGACCTTGCCGTCATCAAAATCGACAAGAAAGGGCTCATTCCCATCACGATCGCCGACTCTTCCAAAATCAAACCGGGTGATTTGGTCTTTGCCATCGGTAACCCTTTTGGTATCGGCGAGACCGTCACCCAAGGAATCGTCAGCGCAACCAACAGAAACAACGTGGGCATCAACACCTACGAAAACTTCATCCAAACGGATGCCGCCATAAATCCTGGCAACAGCGGTGGAGCGCTGGTAGATAGTCGAGGAGCCCTGATCGGTATCAACAGCGCCATCATCACAAGAAGCGGCGGCAATAACGGGATAGGTTTTGCGATCCCTTCAAATATGATGAAAGAGGTGGTCAAAAAACTCATAGAAAAAGGGAAAATCGAGCGAGGCTATCTAGGAGTCGTGATCGAAAATCTCAAAGGCAACCTCAAAGAGGTCTACGATCATAAACAAGGTGCCGTGATCGTAGAGGTGACCAAAGACAGCGCAGCGGCCAAAGCGGGACTCAAAAGAGGCGATCTGATCATCGCAGTGGACGGCGAGCCCATCGAAGACGCCAACGAGCTCAAGACCATTATCGGCTCCAAAGCACCCGGCCAAGAGGTGACCATCAAGTATGAACGAAACCATAAAGTCTATACCACCAAGGTCAAACTAGGTGAGCGACCAAGCAGTGTAGGAGGTGAAACTACCCAAACGCTCAAAGGGCTGGAAGTCAAAAATATAGATGAGAATACAAGAAAAATGTATAATATTCCAAACGATGTACGAGGGGTGCTCGTAGAAGACGTCAAAGAAAACAGCGCCGCCGAGAAAGCCGGCATCAAACCAGGAGACGTGATCACTGGCGTAGAGGATATGGAGATCCAAAAAGTTGACGACCTTAAAAAGGCACTTGGCAAATACAAAGGTCCCAAACGGGTCTATGTATGGAGACAAGGTTATCCTCTTATCCTTGTACTCAAATAATTTTCCCCCCTTTGGGGACTACAAAAGGATATTCAATGAAAGTAGCGATGATAGAAGACGATATCGAGCTGGCCGAAATTTTGGCCGAATATCTTAAAAAGTACGGCATCGAAGTAGAAAACTACGAAGATCCTTTTATCGCCCTTTCTGCGATGCATATAGCCAAAGATTACGACGCTTTGATATTGGATCTGACGCTACCGGGCATGGACGGGCTCGAAATTCTTAAAAAGCTTCGCGAATTTAGCGATATTCCAGTCATTATCTCTAGTGCAAGAAGCGATCTAAGCGACAAAGTCATCGGTCTAGAGCTGGGGGCTGATGACTATTTGCCAAAACCCTACGATCCCAAAGAGCTCGAAGCCAGACTCAAAGCGATCACGAGACGCCGCTCCAAACCGCCCAAAGAGCCAGAATTTACCATATACAAAAATAGACGAGAAATCCACTACAAAGGCAAACCTTTGCATCTTACCCCGGCTGAGTTTGAGGTGCTCTCCTACCTCATCGAGCATCCCAACCAGCCAATTGACAGGGAGGAGCTCCTCTACACCTGCGAAAATTTAAGCGAAAACGCCTCGGAAAAGACTATCGACGTGATTATCTCACGCATTCGCCAAAAATTAAAAGAAGACCCCAAAAAACCCCGCTACATCCAGTCGGTTAGAGGAGTAGGATATAAATTCACCCCATGAAAAAGACCTCTATCTTTTTATGGATCACTCTGATATTTTTGCTCGCTTTTGCCGGTATCGGGGGCTCGTACATGCTTTGGCTCAAGTACATCAAAGCCACGGCCAAAAATCAGCTAGAAAAGCGTTTCGATTTTATCTCCCAATCCCTTATTTGGCAGCTTGGCTCCATCCAAAATCCCAAGACTCTTTTTAAAGAGCTCGAAAAGCTTGACTTCATCCCCATAACCCACCCCAAAGAGATCATTACCATCGCCAAACACTCCAAAATCATCAAACGTACCCGCTATCCCATTGGCGAGGTGATCATACTCCACTACAAAGGCAGCTACTACATATGGGTCCAAAGCTACGGCAATATGCTGCTGCTCAAAGACGTTAGCCAAAATATCTCTTTACAGCGTACCCTCTACACCACGATTTTTGCCGTGATGATGGTGCTGCTCTTTTTACTCTATTTGCTCCTTCTTTTTAAACTGCGGCCTTTGAAGAAGATCACGAAAGAGCTGCACAAATTCTCAAAAGGAGACCTTGATGTCAATCTTGATGTGGAGGGCTTCAAAGAGATCGATGAAGTGGCCAAAGCGCTGCAAAATGCGGCGGATTCACTCAAAAACATCCAAAACTCGAGAAAGCTGCTGCTAAGAAACATTATGCACGAGCTCAAAACCCCCATCGCCAAGGGGCGTATCCAAGCCGAGATGGTAGAAGACGAAAAGCAAAAGCGGCGCCTCGTCCAGATCTTCGAAAAGCTCAACTCCCTTATCAACGAGCTAGCGGCCCTAGAAGCGGTCAACTCCAAAATCAGACCAAACATCGAGCCCATACCCTTAAAAGATTTAGTAGACGAAGCCATCCATATCGGAATGTTTGATCGTCAAGAGCTGACCATCATCCAAAAAGCCAATCCCACCATCCAAGCCGATTACAAACTCTTGGCCATCGCCATCAAAAATCTCATCGACAACGCCTTGAAGCACTCTCCCTCCGCCCACGCCACCATTATCCTCTATCCAGACAGACTCGAAATCCAAAACCAAGGCGAGGCTCTGGAGCGTCCCATACAAGAGTATTTGCAAGCCTTTTACAAAAAAGGGAACCAAAGCGGTTTTGGACTTGGACTCTATTTGGTAGACAATATCGTAAAACTGCACCATTGCACCCTCACCCACCGCTACGATGAGGAGGGATATCACCACTTTATTATTAATTTTTAACAATTTTTATTTTAAAATAAACAAATTCAAAGGAAGAGTATGAGATACTTCGCGCTCCTTTTACCTTTTGTACTGCTTGGTGCCGATCTTTCTACTTTATTGCAAAAATACAAGGCCTCCAGCGACCTCTCCTCCCTGACCAAAAGAGAGAGTGCGGGCATAGTGCAAGTCTTTACCCGCCAAGAGCTTGAATCCATGCAAGCCTATACCCTAAAAGACGTACTCAAGCTTATCGCACTTTTGCACTATACGATCGCTCCAAACAACTTATATCTTTTCTCTTTAGCCTCGATGAGCTACCTACCCACCAATATCCTTCGCATCTACATAGACGACCACGACATCACCTCGGCTACTTTCACCAGCGCCTTGCCCATATGGAGCGATATGCCAATAGAGTTTGTAGACCACATCGAAGTCTACAAAGCCAGCGCATCCATAGAGTTTGGCAACGAGCCAGCCTCGCTTATCATCCGCATCTACACCAAAACCCCAGAGCGTGACAGCGGTAACAAAATCAGAGCGATCCTTGATAGCAAAGGGAGCAAAGGAATCGATTTTTATCAAGCCGACACCACCGATAAAGGCTCATATTTTCTCTACGCCCACGGGGATGTTATCCGCTATAAAAAAGAGCGACGAGCCAAAGGATATACGATCGATAGAGACAGCGACGATACCCTCTTTTTTGGTAAATTGACCCATCAATACCAAACCATAGAAGCGGCCCACTACCATACCCATCGCCACCCCTTTTTAGGCTACGGCAAAGCTTTGATCCCCACAGGAGGCGGTCTAGGCGCCGCGCACGACTATGTACACTATCAATATAAAAAGGAGGAAACCACTACCGAATTTTCAATAGACGGCCTGACCTACAACCGAAGCTATAAGGATCTGCAGGGGGTCTATTACAACGATCACGGACATGCGAAATTGGCCAAAAAAGAGTGGTTTACCCACTATCGTGATACCATCTTTTATGCGGGTATCCATCACGATTTTATATGGCGAGATTTTGAAGCCACCGTCGGAGCCCTCTTTAAAAACAAAAAGAGCGCCCAAAAAGGAAAATTTGACTCGCTAAGAAGTACCGCCTCTTTGACAAAGCAGATGTATAGCCTCTACAGCGATTTGCGTCAATATTTTTCTAATCGTCAAACGATGTTTTTTCTCTCTCTCAAAGGGGATCTGTACAGATTCAACACCACCATCCCGCAAAGAAAAAAGCTCATTATACGCACGGGTCTTATTTACAACTTCTCCCGCACCAGATTCAAAGCCAGCTTTACCAAATCCTATCTTCCCATAGAGATGTATCGCCTCTATCCCAATAGCACCGCCCCATACATCACCAATCCCTACCTCAAACCCCTCTCTTATCGACTTTTGCATCTAGAGAGCATCTATACCGCACAAAACTGGAAGCTTTGCGTACGCTATGGCTACAAACAGGCCAAAAATTTCATCCATTACTCCCCCTCCCAAGGATTTTACAACCGCAAAGACCTCATCCATCTGCATGTCTTGGAGAGCGAATGGCGCTACTCTTTCGATCCGCTCAACTTTATCGTTTTGAACATATACGGCGCTCGCAATAGCGCCCATTTACATTACAGCCCAGATTTTGGTATAACTTTGCAAACTTTTAATCAATGGGAGCGCTGGACTCTGTATAACGAACTGCTTTATAAAAATGGGTACGAGAAAAAAAAAGGAGAGAGAATCGCACACTCTTTAGCATACTCCGTAGCTCTTAAGTACAACTTTACTCCCGATCTAGCCCTCGGTCTTAAAGCCCAAAACATCGCCGGTTCTGGTTTTCGCCAAGCCTTTAGCCAAACGAGACAGAGCGTAGAGGTCTACGATAGACGCATTATGGCAAACATGGAGTATACGTTTTGATACGGATGATCGCCCTGCTTTTTCTTGCCACCCTTTTTGTTTATAGTGAGGGGATGATACAGATACAAAAAGAGATCTATACCCAAATCCTCAGCGCTCTCTTGCCAAAAAGACGAAATATAAAGATATGGGCAGAAAACCCCCGCACCCTTTTAGCGCTGCAAAATATCCCCTTTGTCCATATCGTCTCCAAGCCCCAAAAGGCCGACATACTCATTATCTATAAAAACAAAACGATCCTTTCTCCCCAAATTTGCAATAAGATTGTCTTGAGCGAGAGCTACCGGCTCATCAAACAGGAAAAAGAGTGTATCGTTGGGGGATTTTTTTGGCACAAGGGGCGTCCAAATATCATATTTTTAGAGCGAAATCTTTACAAACATCACATCCATTTACCAAAAGAGCTGGAGCAGTTTATCGAGGATGAGCTGTGAAAAATCTACGCTGGTACCTGCTTTTGCTTCTAGCGATTTTTATCGGCGTGGCGATCCTTTTTTTCCAAACCCCAAAAACGGAGCAACAACTCTCTTCCAATCTGAAAAAAATAGTCACCGACCACACTTTCTTTTTGGCCAAAAACATCGAAGAGCTTCTTGAGCAAAAACTCACCACCCTCAAAGATCTGCCCCATCTTTTACAATCGCGTCCTCAACTTCGCCAAGATTTAAATCAAGCCCTCTCCCTCCTTTCTACTCCCACTTTCCCGTATGTCTACCTCGTCTACAAAGACCACAAAGGCCATTTTCGCTATCTTCTAGACGGCAGCAAGGAAGATAGAGGGGATTTCAATCAAAAAATCGATGTCTTGCCTCGATGGAACGCCATTTTCCAGACCAAAAAACCCCTTGTAATCGAGCACCACAAATTACAAACTCTATGGATTACCTATCTTTACCCAATCCTCTCTCACAACAAGGTCCAAGGGATCGTGGCGATTGACTTTTCGAGCCATTTTTTCAAAGTGCTCTACACTGCCTTAGAGCCACTCAAATACCTGAGCACTTTTATCTTTGCCATCGTCTCTTTTTTGCTCCTTGTCGTCATCTTTCAAATTTTCATCTATTTAAAAACCAAAAAAGAGAGCCTGACCGACTCTTTGACGGGGCTATACAACCGCACTTTCTTGCGCCATTTTCTAGACGATAAAAACATCGAGGATTACTATGTCTTTATGTTTGATATCGACCATTTCAAAAGCATCAACGACACCTACGGACACAAGGTAGGCGACTATGTTTTACAAACCGTTGCCAATTTGCTCAAACAAAACCTCCGAGGGGACGATATCATCGTACGCTACGGAGGGGAGGAGTTTTTAGGGTTTATAAAAAAATCCTCTCCCAAAAACGCTATTGCCATAGCTGAGCGTATACGCAAAGCGGTGGAAAATTATCGATTTAAAATCAACGACCACGAGTTCACCACCACCCTCTCCGTAGGCATCAATTTGCATCCTGAACGCTTTAAAAAGAGCAGCAACGCCTTAAAATATGCGGACGAACTGCTCTATATGGCAAAACGAAGCGGACGCAACAAAGTGGTCTATCAAAAAGAGTCCGCCACAACCAGCGTCCAAACTCTTCCAACCATCAAAATCAAAGAGCTCATAGAAGATGGGGGACTTTTTTGTCAGTTTCAGCCAATCTTTGATATCCAGACCCAAAAGATTATCAAGTATGAAGCCCTCGTACGACTCAAAGACAAAACGACGATCTACTACCCAAACCAATTTTTGCCAAATATCCAATTTACGACGCTCTATACGCTTCTTACCCAAAACGTACTGCGTATCGTTTTGGACAAAATCAAACAAACAAATAAAGATATCAGTATCAATCTTAGTTTCTCCGACATTACCGATAACAAAATCTACTATAACGTACTCTCCACTCTCACCCAGCAACAAGAGCTGGCCCCAAAACTCACCATAGAGCTGCTTGAGACCGAAGCCCTCGACCACAAAGAGCTCATAACCCAAAGATTGCACGAACTCAAAGATCTGGGCGTCCATGTGGCGATCGATGACTTTGGGAGCGGATATTCAAACTTTACCATCTTTCAAGAACTGCCCATCGATATCTTAAAGATTGACGGCAACCTCATCAAAAATATCCCCCACGACCATATGGCCCTCTCCATCGCCAGCGCCATTGCCCAATTTGCCAATAGCATCGGTGTAGAGACGATAGCAGAATTTGTAGAAAACGAAGCGATTTTGCATACACTCAAAAAGATAGGGATACGATACGCTCAAGGTTTTTATCTCTCCAAACCCACCGATCTTTGAAGCCGTTGAAGAATTGGCAGCTGGGAAGAGACGATCACCTCTTTGGCCGCATCGATATCGAACCATTGGACTCTATCGATTTCAGGAAATTCTAGTACTTTGCCTTTATACTCCATCCGCACCTTGTTGGAGCGGATATTGGTATCCAAATCCTTTTGAAGCGCAAAAATATGCAAGATTTTGTTGGAGGTTTTCAACTCTCCCAAATCTACGAACTCCCCTTTTATCATTTTGCCCGTCTCTTCCGCAAACTCCCTCTTAGCAGCCTCTAGATCCTCTTCGTTTTCCTCGACCTCTCCTTTGATCACACCCCAGCTACGCTTTTTACGATGCCAAAAAGGGCCTCCAAAATGGCCCAGATAGACCAGTAGTTTGCCATCCTCGATTTTATATGGAAGTATCCCGGCACTTCGTTTCATACCCTACCTTTAGCGATTTATAAGTCTTCACATTTTACACTAACGACAAAGGAGTTGTATGAATATCCAAAAAGTGATAAGCGGTTTTTTCTTTATCTTGGCGATGACCACCAACTTCGGCTTTTTTTACGGCAACCCTGCCAATATCGAGTACCACAGCGGGTATGAGCTTTTTGCCGCCATCGTAGTCAACCTCATCGCCACTATCTTAAAACTTGGCGACAAGACCCAGCTAGGCTCCGTGCTGCTGGCCACTAGTCTCGTCGCCGATATCCAGCTGGTGGGTGCGGCTACCGTCTGGGCCCTGGCGGTCTATGTATTTGGAGGGCTCGATCTAGAAGCCACTGTAGCGATCATCTCTATGAGTGGCGGGGCACTTTTGGCCAATATCGTCTCGGTGCTGCTCTTTATCGGCGATACTCTCAAATCGAAGCGATAAAATGGAATCAAACAGCGTCTGGATCATCATCCATCGGATGCGTATCCCTCTTTTGGTGATCATCATCACTTTCGCCATCTCGATCCTAGGTCTTACCCTCATTCCCGGCCAAGACGACAAGGGTAACCCCTACTATATGACCTTTTTCGACGCCTTTTATTTTGTGAGCTATATGGCTACTACCATAGGCTTTGGCGAAGCTCCTTACACTTTTACCTACCCCCAACGACTTTGGGTGAGTGCGTGCATCTATTTGACGGTTATTGGATGGTTTTACGGGATCGGGAACATCGTGGCCCTCATTCAAGATAAAAAACTGGCCCGTGAGCTCTCTATCGCAAGGTTTCGCTCCAAAGTCCGCAAATTGGGCGAGCCTTTTATCATAGTACTTGGCTACAACAATGTTACCAAAGAGATCATCAACCGCCTCAGCAACGAGGGGATCCGCACCGTCGTGGTGGATAAAGACGAAGAGAAAGTAGAAGAGATCGAGCTAGAAAACTTCATCCCAGAAGTTCCCGCCATTGCCGCCGATACCACCAAACCCCACACTCTCAAGCTTGCGGGCATCCATCAAAAAAATTGTCAAGGAGTGGTAGTACTTTTTGAGGATGATATCAAAAACGCCAAAATCGCTTTGATGTGCAAATTGCTCAACAAGCGTATCGACATCATCGTCAAATCCACCACCAAGGAAAACACCGAACATTTGCGAAACATCGGTATCCGACATATAGAAAATCCTTTCAAGATCATCTCCGATCGCCTCTATTTCGAGATAGCGGCTCCCTATATCTGGCTTTTGGAGATGTGGATCTTTGGCCATATTTTGCGAATTAGGAAGCGTGAGTTTTTGCCCAAGGGCAAGTATATTATCTGTGGAGCCGGCCGAATGGGCAAAGCACTGGCCGAGGGACTCGAGCGTGCCGGGATAGAGTATGTTTTTGTCGATATCAACTCCGAAGAGTACAAACAGCGAAAGCAAAGCGCCATCTACGGAGACGGCGAAGATATTAAAATACTCCTCCAAGCCGGTATCACGGAGGCTTCGTGCATTATTGCCGCGACCAAAGACGATATGATCAATCTCACCATCCTCTCCACCGCCAAAAAGCTCAATCCCGCCATCTATACCATCGGCAGGGAGAACGCTTTGGAAGATATCAGTATCTTCAAATCCGCTAGGATTGACAAGATCTATATTCTTGAGCGCATCTTGGCCAAATACACCTACAATTTCATCGCCAGACCTCTAGCCAACAAATTCATCCGCCTCATCCACCAAAAAGATAATAGATGGGCTATGAACACGGTAGGAAAGCTCAGCGCCACCATCGGTCAAAATCCGCTGCTTTTTGAGATCACCATCACCGAAGAGAGCGCCTATGCCCTGACCAAGGAGCTCCAAAAGGGAACAAAAATAACTCTGGAGGTACTCAAGCGCTCCAGAGCAAACTGGCGAAAGAAGAACAAGATCCTCTTTTTGCTTTATGAAAATCAAGAGGGTGAGAGACGCACCACTCTTTTGATGCCAGAAGATAGCATAGAAGTAAAAGTGGGCTGCTCCCTCCTGATCGCTTGCGACGAGGAGGCCAAGGAGGATTTCGAGTATATCATCAACAACTACTACGAGCTCTATTACGTCCTCACCGGCCAAGAGCAAACGGTAGGCCTAGTCGGCCAGCTTCTGCCAAAAAGCGCCTAGCCGCTTCCCGCCCCGCCTCGATCACCTCGTAGGCCTTGTGAAAATCATAAGTCCCACAAATATTATGGGGAATTTCGATAAGATGGTCTGGGGGATAGCCGGCAAGCCGATAGCGTATGAGGGTCTTTTGCATCGCATCGAAGCTAAGGGAGACGATATCGAAAAAACTATACTCCTCATCTTTGGTCAAGGATTTGGCATACTCGGCTAGCTTCTGGACCGCTTTGGCCAATCGCTCTTGACGCTCTTGGTGCTCTTTTGGCACCTCGATAGAGGATGCTTGCGACTCCCCATACAGACTCACGGCTATCGTCCTTTGGGTATGATCGCTCATCGTCGGGGCTACGGGCAGAGGATTGAGCACGCCCCCATCGACTAATAGCCTCCCATCGATCCGCACCGGCGTAAAAAAGGAGGGGATGGAGATGGAGGCACGGATCGCTTGGAGTAGATCGCCCTCTTGGAACCACACCTCTTTGTTTTGCTCGATGTCGGTGGCAACGGCGGTATATTTGATGGGCAGCTCCTCGATACGCACATCCCCAACGATCGCACGCAACTTGGCAAAGACTCGCTCGCCTTTGATGAGACCGCGCTTGTCGAAACTGATATCCAGTAGCGCCGCCACATCCCATACATCAAGGCTCAGCACCCACTCCTTATAGGCCTCCAATCCACCGGCTGCGTAGAGTCCGCCAACAAGAGCGCCCATCGAAGCGCCGCTAATAGACTCAATAACAAGTCCAGCGTTTTTAAGCTCCTCGATCACTCCGATGTGGGCATAGCCCCTCGCACCCCCACTCCCAAGTACCAGCGATATCCTCACAGCCCCAGCCCCTTGGCAAAGCTTTGCAGCGATACTTGCAAGGCGATCTTGCACTTTTGCGTAAATATCCTAGAGCGCACGCCGGCTAACTGGGCTCTAGCTTCGGCCAAAGAAGCGATGGAGCGACTCAGCTCGTCGGCGCTGGCCAGCTGATTGTCATAGCGTCCTTTGATCAGCTCGTAGTAGCTCTTGGCCGCCTCTACCCGCTTTTTGGCCCAGACTCTTTTGCTTTTTAAAGCTTCAAGGGTCAGCCGGTCGCTTTGCAGCTGCGTCCTCGCCCGCCTGACATAATCATCCAAAAAGCTCCTTTGAGCCAAAAGCTTCGCCCGAGCCGCCTCGATCTTGGCCTTGTCTCCAAAGCCGTCGAAGAGGTTGTAGCGCATCACCACCGCCGCATAGCTCTGATCGCCGTTACGGTATCCATCGCCCGAGAGACTCAAGTCATCCCCATATCCTCTAAGCGCCCCTTTGACAAAAAGCTTGGGATACAGAGCGCTTTTGGCCAAAGCCACATCTTTCCTATCCATCGCCAAGGCCTTCTTGAGTGCTTGCACATCGGCTCGCTTGCTCACATCCAAAGGCTTGGGCAAAGCGACATTGGGCAATCCGTCGATACTGCGGATTTTTAGGCCACTTAGATATCTCAGCTCTTGATAGAGGCTAGAAGTCGCCGCTTCGATCTCTTGGAGTTTGGCCTTGATTTCATAACGCTTGGCCTCGATATTTTTCACATCGCTCAAAGGGATGAGCCCTTGAGCATAAAAGCCCTTGGCCTTGCGGTAGGAGAGCTCCATCGCTTCGAGGGCTTTACGAAGAGCCGCTTGGGTATGCTCCAAAGCGTAGATTTGGCCATACAAGGCGCTGGCCTTGAGATACAATCGGCGTTTGAGGTCCCTTTTTTCCAGTTTGGTCTTGACGATATCCAGCTTGCTCTTTTGGATAAGGTTGGTAATGGCAAAACCGGTAAAAAGGGGATAGGAGATGGCCAGCTCGCCGGTGTACTGCTCCTTGGCCGCCGCTTGGAATTTGCTGGGCAGCGGGGGCATATTGGGCAGACTCAGATGCAGCGACATCGTAGGGGTCTCGTGCAGATAGACTCCTTGCAAAGAGGCGTCGATACGAAAGAGATTTTTGGCTTTGGCCGCTTCATAGAGCCGCTTTTTGGCCAAAACCTCGTACTTTTTGGCTTTGAGTAGGCCATTTTGGTCTACATGGTGCAAAATATCGGGCAGTGTCTGGGCCAAAAGGCCAAGAGGTAGCAGTAGTAGCAAGCGTTTCATCAATCTTTTCAGCGTTCGCAGACCTCGCCTTTCAAGGCGGGGAGAGAACGCCTACTTCCTCCTTTCGTTATTTTGTTATCAAATATGACCGTAAAACCACCTCTTTCAGGAGGTGGATATAAGGTCATTCAGGCTACGCCTGATAATGCTATAACTATCGGCGGAGCGGCTTTACCGTCCACCAACACTCTCTATCCGTCGATACTGGCCAAGAGGAGCAAAGTAACGGGCTGCACGCGGAGAGCTTGAGGCTCTCTGTGCTACCCGGTACGGGTGCGTTAACCATCCTGTGCGGTTAAGGCTAGTTAGCTAGCATACCTCCAAACCTTCCCCTTTAGGGGGAGGTAGTTGACGAAGACTCCTTTTGTGGTCTAAAAAGTAGCAAAACAAACAGACTCCCAAGCAGCGCCCAGTAGCCTGCGTGCATGAAAGTGTTGTAAAAGCTGTAGTTGTAGCTCATAAAGAGCTCGTAGTTGCGAAAGAGCTCTTTGGTCACCTCCCACGGTATTTGCAAAAGCTCTTGCAAGTGGCGCAAAAACCACTCTATGTAGGAGCGATTTTGGATCTGCGTCATTCTATCGAAGTTGAGATTTTTGAAATACTCCATATTGTTGGTAGCCAGCGCCGTGCCAAAACTCCCACCCACAAAGCGCACATAGTCCATCAGCACGATGGCAAGCTCGCTTTTTGTTGGAGGCGCGCTTTTTAGGATCAGTACCGTCACGGGAGCGAAAAACATCCCCATCCCGATACCAAAGGGGATAGTGATGAGGATCGCTTGGACAAGAGGCGTATAGTAGTTTAGATGAGGCAGGAAAAAAAGAGCCGTGATCAAATAGACAAGCGTGGCGATAGCGATGGTGACCCTAGCTCCCAGCTTGTCGCTGAGTATCCCGGCGATTGGCGAAAAGATCCCGATAAAAAGAGCGAATGCAAAAACGGCAATCCCGGCATCTAAGGTAGGCAGCTGCTTGATATGCTCGTAATAGACCGGTAGCAAATAGAAATACTGGTACATACTAAAGCCGAGGATAAAGAAGTAGATCAGTATCCCGCTGGTGAAGTCGAGGTTTTTAAAAAGCGAAAAGTCGATGAGTTTATGGCGTGAGAGCAGCTCGCTGAGCATATACAAAAGATAGGAGATCACCGAGACAAAAAAGAGCACCCCTATCTGAATTGAGCTAAACCACCCAAGCTGCTGTCCGCGTCCTAGCATCACCAATAGCGCCACGGTAGCCAAGGAGAGAAAAAAGAAGCTGACGAAATTGAAAGGAAGCTTTGTAAAATATCGCTCTTTTGGCAGATACAGCAATCCAGCGATAAAGAGCAAAAGACCGATTGGCACATTGATAAAAAAGACCATCCGCCAGTTGTAGTACTCCGTCAAATAGCCGCCGATGGTGGGCCCAAGAGCCGGAGCGAAGCTGACTCCTAGAGCGAATATTCCCATCGCTAGCCCCTTTTGGCTGGGATGAAAGTAGCCAAAGACCATCACATGGCTCGTGACCATGATAAAAGCCTCGGCGAAACCTTGGAAAGTTCGAGCCACGATGATGGGCTCCAAAGCTCCGGAGAGCCCACAGGCCAAGGAGGCAAGGGAGAATATGGCCACCCCCGCCAAAAAAACGGCTTTTGAGCCAAAGCGTTTGATGAGCCACTCGCACACCAAAAGCCCGATGGCCGCCGAGATCATATAGCTGGTGATGATCCACTGCACCCCATACATATCCGTAGCCAGCGGGCCGGTGAGCTTTGGGACGATTACATCCACCACCGTTGTATCCAAAATGGCCATAAATGCCCCCACCATCACGATAAAGGTATAGAGTGCCCGCTCTTTGGGAGTAATCTCCCACGTAGCCCTATTTTCGCTCGATGGCAACGCTCGCCCCCATTCCGACTCTAAGATCTGGCGTGGGATCAAGGATGGTGATACGCACGCCAAATCGCTGATCGAGCTTGGTAAACTCCCCGCTGGCGATATCTCGTGGCACCAGCGCGAAAGTGGCGGCACTGGCTGGCAAAATAGACTCCACCCGCCCGTGGTAGGTACGATCTGGATAGGCGTCGATGTGGATCGTCACTTTGTTGCCTTTTTTGACCCCTTTGAGTTTCTTTTCGCTCAGCAATACCTCGATATGCAAATCCTTCGGATCGACGACGCTGTAGATGGGACTTCCTCTCTTGACTACCCTATCCACATTGACAAAACGCTTGGCCACACGTCCGTCAATGGGCGCATACAAAGAAGCGTAGGCTATCTTGTTGGCAAGCTCCTCTTTTGCCTTTCGCAAGGCGGCTATCTGCTTTAGCGTCGCTTTAAACTGCTCGCCAAGCTCTTGGACTCTTCTTTTTTGGGTCTGGATGAGGCGCAGTTTTTGAGTGAGATTTGCCAGATCCACTCGCATCGCTTCGAGCTTCTTTTTCTCTGCCCCAATCTCTTGCTCCAGCATCCGTTTAGCCGTTTGCGCCTTTTCTAGTTTCTCTTTTTGGATGAGACGGCGGCGGTAGAGCTTTTGGTAGCGAGCCAGATCCCTTTTTAGTTGTGCCAGTTGCACCTCTTTGGCCCCGATCCCCAGCATAAAGGCTTCGATATGTTTAGATAGCTTCTTTTTATCGTTTTGGGTGATGAGAGTTTGGATGGCGAGGCTTTGATTGAGCTCTTGACGCTGAAATTGTAGAGCCTTGGCTTGATGCTTCAAGGCTTCTATTCGCTTCTGGATGCGCTCACGGGCCAGCTCGAAATCTTTGGTATCGATGTGGGCCAGCAGCTCTCCTTTGTGGACGCTTTGCCCCTCTTTTTTGGTGAGGCGATCGATCTTGCCCCCTACTTTGAAAGAGAGTGTCAAAAGCGAGTCGGTACGCACGAAAGCCGCGTCGCTTACGGCGTTTTTGGTGCGATAGGAGATGTAGCGATA
>WGAT01000045.1 GCA_015494715.1 Campylobacterota bacterium | reverse complement strand
TCGTTTTGCCATTTGTTATCCTTTGATAAAGTGTAGATATCTTGGATCTATACGATCGGGTACCAAAATTTCCGCTTTTTTGGCCTCTTTGGCTCTATCGAAATCTTCATCAAACATATTATCGAAATCTATCACTTCCAAAACTTTGGAAGCCGGCCAAAGCTTTACATCATTTTTGTTGGCCACTTCAGAGCTTACCGAAAATTCGCCATAAAGCCCCTTGATTTATCAATGGGGATATAAGGCGACAAAAGAGTTGAGAGGAAGCTCATCTTCCTTGAAACTCTTTTGGTATAATTTCTTAAGGTTGGGGCATCAACCTTTGGCATAGGGGAAGTAAGACCCGACCATTGTTTAGAGCAATGGTCGGGCATCCCTGCTTAAAGCCAGAATCTTCCGCATTTATGCGTGGGGAGTATGTCAATTAAAATGGTACTACTACATTATTGAGGAGAGAGGGATGAAAACGATCACGCTAAAAGCCGATGAGGATTTTTTCAAAAAGGTCACACTGTTGGCAAAAAGTCTGCATATCTCCAAAAGCGAGCTTATCAGAGAAGCGATCAGGGAGTATGAGAAAAATCTTTATAAAAAAGATATGAAAAAAAGGATCCAAAGGGCCTCTTTGAAAGTAAGAAAAAGTATAGAAAAGGAGATGAAAGATTTTGAGGCGACCAATCTCGATGGATTGAGTGATGATTAAAAGAGGTGAGATTTATCTTGCCAATCTCAATCCCAAAAAAGGGAAAGAAGTAGGAAAATTAAGACCGGTATTGGTAGTACAAACGGATATGCTCAATGAGGTTTCTCATCCGACCGTGATAATTTTACCTCTCTCCACCCGGTTAGTAGATGATGCCTATCCTTTGCGATTTAGAATAAAAAAGCGAGACAAGCTAGAAAGAGACTCCGATATTTTATGTGACCAGATCAGAGCTATCGATGTACAAAGGATCAACTCCCAAGCTTTGACGGTATTGACTGAAGAAGAGATGCTCGATATTGAAAATAGATTGGAAATCATCCTAGGATGTATATAAAATGAATATAGAAAACATAAGAAAAGAGCGTCAAAAGTGGTTGGAGTGGAAAAATATCGCGCCATTGCGCCAGCTTTTGGCCAAGATCCCAAAGGTCGAATGTGATGTGGAGCTGGGGGATGTGATACGAGTGGGTGGCGACATCGACGAAGAGACCAAGAGGCTGGTGGATGAGGCGGCTTGGGCGATGCGTCCGTGGCGCAAGGGGCCTTTTGAGCTTTTTGGCACTTTCATCGACAGCGAGTGGAGAAGCTACATCAAATACAACCTCCTTAAGCCCCATTTCGATCTGAGGGGCAAGGATGTGGCCGATATTGGCTGCAACAACGGCTACTACCTCTTTCGTATGCTCTCCCAAGATCCCGCCTCTCTGACGGGTTTCGACCCCTCGCCGCTTTTCAAGACCCAGTTTGATCTGATAGATCGTTTCGTCCAAAGCTCAATCACTTATGAGCTGCTTGGCGTGGAGCATCTGCCTTTGTATCCCAAGCGGTTTGATACGATCTTTTGCCTAGGTGTGCTCTACCACCGCAGCGATCCCGTGGCTACCCTCAAGTGGCTCAGACAAGGACTCAAAAAAGGGGGTGAGCTCTTTTTGGATACTTTCTATATCGAGGGTGAGGAACCGGTAGCCCTGTGCCCGGCCAAAACCTACTCCAAGATTCCAAACGTCCACTTCGTCCCCACCATTCCGGCACTTCGCAACTGGTGCGAGAGTGCGGGACTGGAGGAGTTTGAGGTGCTGGCCACCAAGCCTACGACTTTTGAGGAGCAGCGAAAGACTAAGTGGATCGAGGGGCAGAGCTTGGAGGACTTTTTGGATCCAAAGGATACTACACGCACGATCGAGGGCTATCCCGCACCCAGACGGGTCTATGTCAAACTAAGGAGGCTTGGATGATCAAAGGAGTGTTGCTCGATATTGGCGGCGTGCTATATGAGGGGAGCGAACCGATCGAGGGGGCCAAAGAGGCGCTCAAAGAGCTTAAAAGCCGCTACAAAGTGCGCTTTTTGTCCAATACCAGCCGCATCCCGCCCTCTAAGCTTCTTGAAAAACTTGCCAAGATGGGTTTTGAGGTGGAAGAGGAGGAGCTCTTTACGGCTCTGAGTGCGGCCAAGCTCTTTTTACGAAACGAAAGATCAAGAGCCTATGTGATCGCCACCGACGAGGCCAAGGAGTACTTCGAGGATCTAGAGGGCGAGCTACGCTATGTGCTGGTTTGCGACGCCTATACCAATTTCACCTACCAAGCCCTCAACCAAGGCTTTCGCCATCTAGAAAAGGGAGCCGGCTTTTTGGCCACCAATGTCAATCGCTACTTTAAAGATGTGGATGGTCTGAGTCTCGATGCGGGAGGCTTTGTGAAGTGTCTGGAGTATGCCAGCTCCAAAAGTGCCAAAGTGCTTGGTAAACCAAATTGCGAATTTTTCGCTTTGGCGATCCAGAGTATGGGATTGCAAAAGAGCGAAGTGGTGATGGTGGGGGATGATATAGAGAGTGATATATTGGGAGCCAAAAGCTGCTGGCTAAAAACCATTATGGTCAAGACCGGCAAGTTTAAGCCCCAAGATCTCCAAAGAGGCAAGCCCGACTTCCTCATCGACTCCATCGCCCAGCTTCCCGGGCTTTTGGATACAATCAACCAAAAAGAGAGCAAATGGTAAAAGTATATGGGATCAAAACCTGCGGGAGTGTCAAAAAGGCGTTGAAGTGGTTGAACGAAAGAGGAATAGAGTATGAATTGATCGATCTTAAAAAGACGCCGGTAGGCTGCGATAAAATAGACGAGTGGATAGCCAAAGCGGGCATGGACAAGCTCTTCAACACCCGAGGCGCCAAATATCGCCAGCTGGGCCTCAAAGAGCTGGGTCTTGATGAAAAGGTTGACATACTCCCCACGCATAAATGCGGGGGATTCTGGCTTTAAGCGGGGATGCCCGACCATTGCTCTAAACAATGGTCGGGTCTTACTTCTCCTATGCCAAAGGTTGATGCCCCAACCTTTATAAAAATTATACCAAAAGAGTTTCAAG
>WGAT01000044.1 GCA_015494715.1 Campylobacterota bacterium | reverse complement strand
TACTCCTTTTTGGCCAACAAGGCGATCGATGAGCAGTGTACCAACTGCGGTGATTGTGTGCAGTTTTGTCCTACCGATGCGCTCTTTTTTGCCAAAGATGGGACGGCGATATGGTTCATTGCCGGCAGATGTATCGATTGCGATATCTGTAACGACATCTGCAAGCCCCGATCCATCAGCGACAAAGAGCAGATCGATCTGGTTACTTGGTGTTTCGATAGGGGTGAAGAGCTCATAGAGCATCAGTTTGAGATGTGTCAGGAGTGTCGCACTCCTTTTCCTTATAAAGGCGGGGAGATGGTATGCGAGCGGTGCAAAAGTTTTGTCCAAGATTTTGGCGATATTTTCAAGCTCGCTAGCGAAGAGGATTGACATAAATCAATGACATTTTTGTGACACACCCGCTACGATTAGGAGTAAATTTATCTTAATTGGAGGGTGTGATGGAATTGATTCCCCAAGATGCACAAAAAGTGGCCGTTGACGGGGCTACCGTCGATTTTTACAAGTTTGAAAAAGATGGAGTGACCTACTACGCTTTCGATACTTCTCGGTGCGGTCCCCCTGAGCCTATGGTCAATGCGATGGCGGGTCTTAAGCTCGTCACTTCCCCAAACGTCAAGCTCATCATGATCAACCATAAAATGCCGATGGGGCTGCTCAACAAAATAGAGCAAAACTACGATATCCAAAAAGAGGAACTCCCAGATGGTAGAGTCAAGCTGGTCTTTAGCTACAAACCCGGCAAAAGCGAAGAGGCAAACTTGAGCGATAGTAGCTGTAGCGGCTGAGTAAGGAGGGGAGGGTGTTTCAAATATCCAAGGAGTTCGCTCCGCCTTTTCGCCTCATAGCCCCCTTTTTTATCACAGGGGTGGCTTTTTATCTTATTAGTTTTATCGCACTACTCTTTTATACCCCCCATTTTTCCTATGTTGAGCTCAGCGTTGCTGGCTGGGTGCATCTGTTTATGGTGGGGTATGTGATGATGATCATCTTTGGGGCCATGGCTCAGCTGGTACCCGTGGTGCTGGAGACCGGCCACTTTAGCGTAGATTGGTACTATGTGATCTTTCCTATCTTGCTTGTAGGCGTTATAGGATTGGTACTTGGCTTTTGGTTTGATCCGATACTGCTAAGTTTCGGAGGGCTTTTGGTGTTGGTGGCCATGGTGATTTTTGCTGTGGATGTCTTTTTGACCATTGCCAAAACGACGCTTAATTCTCCTACCGTCCAAGCGGTCAAGCTTTCCAATCTTTTTTTGCTCTTTGGAATACTGAGCGGATTTGCCATGGCTTTGACGCTGAGCGGTTTTATGGGTATAGAAGTGGAAGATTTTTTAGTGGCGCACGTGTGGGCCGTGGTGGGGGGCTATGTACTTATGACGATTTACGGCATCACACTGGTGCTTTTGCCTATGTTTGGATTGGCCCACGGCTTTAGCCAAAAGCCAATCGAGGGAGCTATTAAGATCTTGAGCCTAGCTGTCGCTTTGGTTTATCTAGGCAGTATCATCGGTATCGAAGCTGCGGTGTGGCTGGGTGAGCTTTTGGGATTTGTCAGCGTGGGATTGTATCTATATCAGATATATCTTATATACCAAAAGCGAGTACGAAAAGAGCTTGATATTTGGTATCGCTCCATGCTCTTTGGCTACGCCTCTTTTATTGTGGCGATTTTCTTGGGAGTGGTTTGGTATCTAGCCAAAAATGAGGCTTTATTGCACGCAGCTATCTGGGCTCTTTTTGTCTTTTTTGCCTTTTTGATCAATGGTCATTTGTACAAGATTATCCCTTTTTTGGTTTGGTTTCATCGCTTTAGCGATCTTGTGGGCAAGCAGCGTGTGCCGATGCTGCACGAGATGTATCCCAAAAAGCAGGCCGATTTTCAGTTTTGGATGAGTGTGGTGGGCTCTGTGTTGATCTTGTTGGGATTGCTTTTGCAAAGTGATACGCTCTTTAAATCAGGAGCCAGTTTTATGCTCATAGGGGCTCTGTTTTTGGTAAGTAGTGTCAGGTGGATGATGCGTTTTAAGATTGCGAAGTAACAAAGGAGAAACGGTTATGTCCAAAGTGACGAAAGAGCAGGTTTATGATGCGATCCGTACGGTCATAGACCCAGAAGTTGGCTTTAATGTCGTGGATTTGGGGCTTATCTATGACGTGGATGTGGATGAGCAGAACAATGTCCATGTCAAGATGACCCTCTCCACAAGAGGCTGTCCTTTGCATCAGATGATGCAGCAGTGGGTCAAGGAAGCGGTAGAGCGCATTCCCGATGTAAAAAATGTTGAGGTAGAAATCGTTTGGGATCCACCTTGGAATATCTCCATGGCCAGCGATGTGGTCAAGAAAGCTTTGGGAGCGGGATGAGAGAGCTCAAAAGTTTTTTTAAGCACCTCTATGGTGCTGGGATTTTGTTTTTTTACTATATGAAATGGCCCATCGTATTGGGCCTGCCCGTGCTCTACTTTTACCTGCACTATCCACGAAATATCATCCTTGATATTTTATGGCTTTATTGCCTTATTTTAATCATTAAAGATTTTGTGGTGATGTGGCTTCGGTACAAACGGGGGGAGAAGATATGGAGATAACTCTAGATACCAAGATCTACGATTTGCTCAAAGAGTACCCATTTATGGAAGATGAGCTCATTCGTATCAATCCAAAATTTAAAAAACTCAAAAATCCGATCCTGCGTCGGACACTGACCAAAATCGCCTCTATCAAACAAGCGGCTGTCGTAGGCGGTATGGAGCCAATAGAGCTGCTCAACGCCATTAGAAAAGCGGTGGGTCAAGAGCCGTTGCAAGAGGTATCACAAGAGGAGCGGGCACAAGAAGAAGCGCCCTTGTGGATCACCCAAGAGCCTGCGGCTGTGTTTAGTGCCAACGAGCTTTTGGATCAAGGAAAAAATCCGCTGGCCGAGATTAGTAAAGAGCTCAAATCTTTGCCAGAGGGGAGTATGATACTGCTTCGATCCGATTTTAAGCCAGAGCCTTTGATTGATGCTTTGAAAGAGCAAGGTTACGAGGTTTATAGTGCAAAGAGCGGCGAGGAGTATCGCACTTTTATCAAAAAAGGGTGAGCATCTTTGGCCAAAGCTCTTTGGATGTTAAGATCTTTTCTACCCTTTTTTGCCAAAGTTGGCCAAACTCTTTTTTTTCTTCCATACTAGCTTGTCCCATTATGAGCTTTTGCATCAGCTCTTTCATTTGAGGCTCTGGTGGAATAATGGATGGGTCGTAGTTTAGTTCCACCTTTGCTCCGGTATCAATACGCTTGAGCGCTACTTCGCCTGTGATGGGCGCATTGTAAAAGAGCTTGTTGCTTCTATCAAATTTTCCCCCGATTCCTTTAAAGCCCCCCTCGTCGCTTACGCCACAAATATAAGCGAGGGTATTGCCAACAACGCCGTTGACGCCCTCGGCCTTAGAGCCTTTGATGTGTACTTCGATCTCGCCTCTTGTTGGCAGATTTTCAAAAAGTCGCTCAAGTCCCAGCTTTGCCATCAAATAGACGCCCGCGATGGTAGGACAGGAGTGGCCGGCGAATTTGACCAGATCGAGATAGGTGATCTCCATCTGCCCATCTTCTAGGGCTCCTAGAAAATCGGCCAAGGGATCAAAGAGTCGCAAGGGTTCTACTTGGTCAAAAAAGTGTGGATATTTCATCGTTTTCCTTTTTTTATTTATTATGGTATCTAGTTTTTTTTCTCAAGGCTTTGATATGCATCAAAATAGGACAAATTTACTCTTAATAAAAGCTTGGGAGCGGATATTAATTTTGATTTATGTCAATGTTTTGGCTGATTGATTGAAGTACAATGTAGAGTGTAATCATTTGCTACTAGCAATAAGGAGGCATATATGGCACTGAGTAGAAGGGATTTTTTGAAGAGTAGTGCGGCTGCGGCTGCGGCAAGCGCCGTGGGGCTCTCTGTACCAAAAGAGGCAGAGGCTGCGGCAAAAGAGGCCGAGAAAGGCTGGCGCTGGGACAAGGCGGTCTGCCGATTTTGTGGTACGGGCTGTGGGATTATGATCGCTACTAAAGACGACAGGATCGTGGCGGTCAAAGGTGACCCGTTGGCTCCGGTCAACAGAGGGCTCAACTGTATTAAAGGATACTTTACCGCCAAGATTATGTATGGGGCCGATAGGCTCAAGACTCCGCTGATGCGTATGAATGACAAGGGTGAGTTTGACAAACACGGAAAATTCCGACCAATCAGTTGGAAGCGGGCTTATGACGAGATGGAGAAGCAGTTTAAAAAGTATTATAACGAGCTTGGGCCTACGGGCGTAGCTTTTTTTGGATCAGGCCAATATACGGTCCAAGAGGGTTATGTGGCTTCTAAATTGATGAAAGCCGGATTTAGAAGCAACAACATCGACCCCAACGCACGACACTGTATGGCCAGTGCGGTGGCAGGTTTCATCCAAACATTCGGTATCGATGAGCCGGCTGGATGTTATGACGATATCGAATTGACCGATACCATTATCTTGTGGGGATCGAATATGGCAGAGATGCACCCGATTTTGTGGGCACGATGTACAGACAGAAAGCTCTCCGATCCCCAAAAAGTCAAAGTGGTGGTGCTCTCTACCTATACCCACCGAAGCTGTGACTTGGCCGATGATGTGATTATCTTTCGACCAAATACAGACCTAGCTATCTGGAACTATATCGCTAGAAGTATCGTCTACGATCATCCAGACGCCATAGATTGGAATTTTGTCAAAGAGTACTGCGTCTTCGCTACAGGATATCCAGATATCGGCTATGGTATGCGAAATCCAAAACATGCCGAAAAGTTGGGATACTCTCCAAAAGAGATGCAAATTATCTGGGAGCAAGATCACAAGAAACTCACGCCTGCTGAAAAACATGCCCTCGCTCCGTTTGGCTATGGCAATGTGGATGTGATGAAAATGAAACATGTCAAACAAGCAGGTAAACACTGGGCTATCAGTTTCGAAGAGTTTAAAAAATCACTTGAGCCTTATACGCTCGATTATGTAGCCAAACTGGCCAAAGGGGATCCAGACGAGAGTCTTGAGAGCTTTAAAGCTAAACTCAAAAGACTCAAAGATCTCTATATCGAAAAAAATCGAAAAGTGGTCAGCTTCTGGACGATGGGTATGAACCAGCACACCAGAGGAACATGGGATAATGAGCTCAGCTATGTTGTGCATTTCCTTTTAGGTAAACAAGCCCTCCCCGGAAGCGGTGCGTTTTCTCTTACAGGTCAGCCAAGTGCTTGTGGTACGGCGCGAGAAGTTGGAACTTTCGCTCACAGACTTCCAGCCGATATGGTGGTCTTCAATCCAAAACATAGACAAATCGCCGAAAAGATCTGGAAACTGCCAAAAGGCACCATCAATCCAAAAGTGGGTAGTCATATCGTAAAAATTATGCGAGACCTCGAAGATGGTAAGATCAAATTTGCTTGGGTACAAGTATGTAACCCATGGCAAGATACCGCCAACGCCAACCACTGGATCAAAGCGGCGCGTACGATGGACAACTTCATTGTCGTAAGTGACGGATATCCGGGCATTAGCGCAAAAGTGGCCGATTTGATCCTACCAAGTGCGATGATTTATGAAAAATGGGGAGCCTACGGCAACGCAGAGCGACGAACGCAGCACTGGAGACAGCAAGTCACTCCAGTGGGGGATGCGATGCCAGATCTATGGCAATATACGGAATTTGCCAAACGATTCAAACTCAAAGAGGTATGGAAAGAGTGGAAGCTGCCTGACGGCACAGTGCTTCCAAATGTATTGGATGAAGCTAAGAAGATGGGCTATAGTCCAGAGGACAATCTTTTTGACGTGCTTTTTGCCAATGAATACTACAAAAGCTTCAAATGGCCAGACCCAATTGCCGAGGGGCACGGCAACACCGAAGCCGAAAGTGATAAGAGAAATGTAGTCGGAACCGATGGCAAACCTTTCAAAGGGTATGGATTTTTTATCCAAAAAGCGGCTTGGGAAGAGTATAGAAAATTTGGCGCTGGACGAGGGCACGACTATGCGCCTTTTGATGTCTACCATAAAGTACGAGGTCTTCGCTGGCCGGTGGTCAATGGCAAAGATACTCCTTGGCGCTTCAATGTCAACTATGACCCATATGCCAAGAGAGAAAAAGAGCTTGGCCATGTAAAAGGACAATTTGCCTTTTATGGTCACGCCCTCAAAGTCATACCGCAAGGTAATTTGCATGGACCGGATAAATCCAAGCCAAAAATTCACTTGCCAGATAAAGTCAAGATTTTTGCCAGACCTTATATGGATCCACCAGAAGTGCCAGACAACGAGTACGATACATGGCTCTGTACTGGGCGTGTGCTCGAGCATTGGCATAGTGGTACGATGACTATGCGAGTACCGGAGCTCTACCGAGCGGTACCTGAAGCTTTGTGTTATATGCATCCAGATGATGCCAAAAAACGGGGCGTCAAACGAGGTGATTTAGTCGTCATTGAGAGCCGACGGGGTAAATGTAAGGCAAGAGTGGAAACAAGAGGTCGAAACCGACCGCCACGAGGACTTGTTTTCGTGCCTTGGTTCGATGAGCGTGTCTTTATCAACTTGGTGACTCTCGATGCGACTTGTCCTATCTCTAAACAGACCGACTACAAAAAATGTGCGGTTAAGATCTATAAGGCCTAAGTGAAGAGGGGAGGGGAGTATGGATCAAAAGAGGCGAGCCTTTTTAGTCAGTATGGCTCAAAACGTGGCGATTGCGGCTACGGGAGGAATATTGTGGGCGGCCTATATAGACGAGGCCAAGGCCGCTCCACTTATCTTGCGACCGCCCGGAGCTAGAAAAGAGAGAGATTTTATGAGTCTGTGTATCAAGTGTGGGCTTTGCGTGGAAGCCTGCCCCTACGATACACTCAGACTCGCTAAACCGGGCGATCACAAACCCTTGGGTACGCCATACTATATCCCAAGGGAGGTACCTTGCTATATGTGTGACGATATCCCCTGTGTTCCCCCTTGTCCTACGGGGGCACTCGATATTGATAGTGTCACACGCAAGGAGAATGGCAAAAAGGTCTTTGACATCACATTGATGCGAATGGGCGTGGCAATCGTAGACATAAAAGATTGTATCGCGTACTGGGGTATCCAGTGCGATGCGTGTTATAGAGCCTGTCCACTGCTGGACAAAGCGATCTATATGGAGATGCGTCGCAACGAGCGAACGGGCAAGCACGCCAAGCTCTTGCCAGTAGTCGATCCAGACTACTGCACGGGGTGCGGATTATGTGAGCACGCTTGTGTTACGGAGATTGCCGCTATCAAAGTACTGCCAAGGGATGTAGCTTTGGGAAAAGTGGGTACCCACTATGTCAAAGGGTGGCAAGGAAGCGATGAGAATAGACTCAAAGGAAGCAAGGGGATCAAAACCACGGTAACGCCAAGAAGCAAGAAAAGTCCTGTGGAATCTTTGAACGAAGGGATCAACTTTGAGTAGAATCTGGAAAAAATATCGCTTTTTGATCCTCAGACGAATCTCTCAAATCGCTTTGTTGGTGCTTTATGTGGGTGGCAACTATTGGGGGTGGAAAGTTTTACAAGGTAATCTTAGCTCCTCCTCCCTTTTGGGTAAGATCCCTCTGGCTGATCCTTATGCGGTGCTGCAAATATTTTCCACCGGAGCGATCGTAGCGGCGGACGCCATTATTGGAGCGGTGATTATCACCCTCTTTTACGCTTTGATTGGAGGACGGGCTTTTTGTAGCTATGTCTGTCCGGTCAATATGGTCACAGACTTGGCCAATTATCTTAGAAGAAAATGGAAGTTGGACAAGTTCGAGAAGAAGTGGTGGGCGAGCAGAAATATTCGCTATTGGGTGATGGGGCTGAGTTTCGTACTCTCGTTTTTGCTAGGTACGGCGGCTTTTGAGCTTGTTAGTCCCATCTCCATTACCCACCGAGGCATTATCTTTGGTATGGGTTTTGGATGGGCAGCCATTTTGGCGATTTTTTTGTTCGATCTATTCATACTCAAAAACGGTTGGTGTGGTCATATCTGTCCTTTGGGAGGCTTTTACTCTTTAGTTGGTAGATACAATCTCTTTCGGGTACGGCACAATCAACCCAATTGTACTTTGTGTATGAAGTGCAAAGAGGTCTGCCCCGAAAAAGAGGTACTCTATATGATAGGAAAGAAGAGTCAAATAGTGGATATGGGTGAATGTACCTTATGCGGACGCTGTGTAGAGGTGTGCGATGACGATGCCCTCTACTTTAGTATCCGTGATTTTGCAAAAAAAGGAGAGTAAAATGAATTTTAAAAAATTTGCGGGAATTTCAGCGGTAGTGGCAATGCTTTTTGCCGCCGGATGTGGTGCGGCGACAGCTACGGCTCAAAAAGCTCCTGTGGTGAGTGAAGATCAGCTCAGCTATGGAAGTAAGGGAACACCTCCGAAGGTGGAGTATTCTAAAGCAGCGCCCGGGACATCTCATCGTTTTGAGAGAAGCTATGAAAACGCTCCACCTTTGATTCCACACTCCATCGAAGGATTGGTACCTATCACTCTCAAACATAACGCCTGTTTGGATTGTCATATGCCAAGTGTGGCCAAAAGTGTAGGTGCACCACCGATGCCACCCACGCACTTTAAAGATTTCTTTTTCAAAACCAAGCAGAAGCTGATCAAACAAAAACTGTACGAAGATGTGGTGGCCTATAAAGCCCGCTTGACATTGATGGCCAAAAAGGAGGACATCGCACCACAAAGATACAACTGCGTACAGTGCCATGTACCACAAGCCAACGCCAAGCCGCTTGTAGCCAATACATTTAAGCCCGATTTTAGAAATCCGGAAAACAAACACCGCTCTACCCTCAACAAACAGTTGATGGAAGGGGTAAAATAGTGCAACGAAGGGAGGTCTTTGGTGCTCTTTTTCGATCGACCAAACCAAAAGAGAGTCCTGCTCTCTTCCCTCCCTATTTTGATGATCCACACGATTT
>WGAT01000043.1 GCA_015494715.1 Campylobacterota bacterium | reverse complement strand
TCTTTGTTTAGGATGTGTTGTGGAATTTTGAAATAGAGAAAATTGACATTGTACCGCTCCTTGATATCTTTTGAAAGAGCCAAACGGATATAGCCGTTATCCAAAATTTTTAGATGAATTTTTGTGTAAATGACTTTATAGTGTCCATCTTTATCCAAATATCTTGGAATATGAATGTCTTTATTAAAATTACTTTCTCGTTTTGCTTTTAACAGCGCAAAGAAACTTTTGAAAGCGTTATCTACCTGTTTAAGGGTTTGCTGAGAAGCGTTAGACGGAAGTCTCTTATACTCATTACTTGCTTTGAGCAAGTGGTAGACTTTTGAATAAGGAAGATACTCTTGATACTCAAAAAAGTGTTGTCTAACGGTGTAGAGCGCTTTGTTGTACATATCTTTTGAAGCTCTCGTCAAATCTTTTAAGATAGTAAGCTTCGTTTTGTTTCTTGATTTTATCCTGTTATTGGTTGTTCAAAGCACTCTATACCTTTTTAGGTAGTTATTATATACCTACCTAAATTATAGCAAGTTTTAAGATTTTTTTGTCAAGTTTAAAAGTGAGCATGACAATATCTCTTGCTACACATTAAAATACTTCGCCTCTGGATGATGCACCACGATAGCGCAGGTGGATTGTTCTGGATGGATTTGAAATGTTTCGCTCAGCTCGATGCCATACTCTTCAGGCTTCAAAAGATTGAAGATATGGCGGTTGAGCTCCAAATCGGGGCAGGCTGGGTAGCCTGGAGAGTAGCGCGCGCCCTGGTAGCCCACCATCTTCACATCCCGTAGATCCGGTTTTTCACCTCGCAAGATCCCAAGCTCGATACGGATCTGCTTGTGCACGATTTCGGCCAGTGCTTCAGCCAGCTCCACACTCAGGCCATGCACCAGATGGTACTCGTGATATTTGCCAGCTTTGAAAAGCTCCCCTTCATATTCGCTAAACTTGCTCCCCGCACTGACACAGGTAAAGGCACACACATCCATCCTCTCATCGTGGAAATAGTCGGCGATACAGCGATGCGGTTTTTTGCACTGTCTTGGGAATGTAAAGATCTCAATGGCGTCGCCGATAATGCTCTCGATAGGCTCGCGGTTGGCATCTTCTTCTTTTTGCCAACCGAACTCTTCGCCAAAAACATAAAGCTCGTTATCCACCCGGCGAGCGGGCCAATAGCCATAAAGAAGCGTGGGTGCAAATATATCGCTCAGCTCCTTTCGCAGCCGCTCAAATGCCGGGATTACTTTTTCTTCTAGTTGTCTTTGGTACTCCTCTTTGCTCATACCTTTAGACTTATATCCCCACCGCTGCTTGAATAATAACCGCTTGTTGATCCACTCGTAGGCGATATCTGGATCGATCACCAGCTCTTTGCGTCCCCAAAAGGGCGGTGTGGGCACGGGCGCGGGAGGTGGCAAGATCACATCTTTTGGATCGATCTTGACCTCCTCTTGCGGCTTGACCTCCACCTCGATCTCTTCCTCGCTGTCACTGCCAAGCTTCGTATCAAAATTGCCCTCCTCGATCCTGCTCATCGCCACGATCCCGTCAAAGGCGTCTCGGCAGTAAAAGATCGGCCCATCGTACTCGGGCCTGCAAAACTCATCCACAAACTTCTTAGTTAGCGCCGCACCGCCTAAAAGTATTGGCACGTCGATCCCCTGGGCTTTGAGTTCTTTGAGGTTTTCAAGCATCACCTGAGTCGATTTGACCAGCAGTCCACTCATCCCGATGGCATGGGCGTTATGCTCCTTGTAGGCTTTGATAAATTCGCTCAGCTCCACTTTGATGCCAAGATTGACCACCTTGAAGCCATTGTTGGTGAGCAAGATATCTACGAGGTTCTTGCCCACATCATGCACATCCCCTTTGACCGTGCCCAGGATCAGCGTGGTTTGGGAGCTCTTCTCGGCTTTGGGCAAAAATTGGTTGAGATAGTCCACCGCCGCTTTCATCACCTCCGCACTTTGCAAGACAAAAGGCAGCTGCATCTGACCGCTGCCAAAGAGCTCGCCCACCTCTTTCATGGCATTTATGAGGATTTCGTTGATGATCTTTTCGGGATCGATCTGATCTTTGGCTTTTTCCAAAAGCGGCATCATCCGCTCTTTGTCCCCATCCACCAAAAGTTTGTGGATTTGCTGTTCTAGCGGCAGCTTAGAAAGCTCGTCGTCACTGCTCGCCTCTTTTTTCTCGGCTTTGCTGAAGTGCTCGATGAAACGAAAGAGCGGATCGCCCTTTTCTCTACGATTGAAAAGCAGATCCTCGCAGACCTCTCGATCCTCCTCGCTGATTTTATGGTAGGGGATGAGGTTTTTGACATTGACGATGGCCATCGTCAGACCCGCTTGGACGCAGTGGTGCAAAAAGACACTGTTGAGATACTCTCTGGCGTGCTTCTCCAGAC
>WGAT01000042.1 GCA_015494715.1 Campylobacterota bacterium | reverse complement strand
TCAGCTCAAAGAGGCGGGCGTGGATGTGGTAGTGGCAGGCAGCTATGTCTTTGGTCATAAAGATTATGCAACGGCCATAAAGAGTCTAAAGGTCTGAGGTGCTTCGAGTCAAGATCTGCGGTATCACCAACCTCGAAGATGCCCTCCTAGCCATAGAGGCGGGAGCCGACGCTTTGGGATTTGTTTTTTATCCAAACTCTCCTCGCTATATTACTCCGGCCAAAGCCGCCGCCATTGCCGCCCAATTGCCCCCGTTCGTGGAGCGGGTGGGGCTTTTTGTGGATGCGTCGCAGGAGCGTATCGAAGAGATTTGTCATCAAAGCGGTATGAGCTTGGCCCAGCTCCATTTTGATGTGGACGAGGCGTTTGTGGACTCTTTGGATGTGAAAGCCTTGCCTGTGGTACGGGCCAAAGATCCCCAAGATATCCATCGTTTTGAGGATCGCTATCGACTCGTAGATGCCTATGTGCCTCAGTACGGCGGAGCGGGCAAGCGGGTGGCGTTGGAGTGGTTTGATGGTGTGGATACCTCCAAAATTATCCTCGCTGGGGGATTGGATCCGAGCAATGTCAAAGAGGTAAAAAAGTATGGCTTTTACGGCGTGGATGTGAGTAGCGGCGTAGAGGCTGCCAAAGGTAAAAAGGATCCGGCAAAAGTGCGAGAGTTTATCCAAAAGGCAAAATTTGAGTACATTGGACAAGCTTGCTCATAAGCTCAAAATACCGATGGCAAAGGTACGATTTTTAGGGCTCTTGCAGACCCTTTTTGGAAAAAATGAGGATCCAGAGCTGTTGTATCAAACGCTTTTGGCTCGAGGCTTTCCTCTTCAAGAAAAAGGGGAAAAAATTGAGCTTAAAACCGCTTCTACACCTTTGAAAGAGCAAGAGTTCGTTATTGTCGATATCGAGACCAACGGGAGCAAGCCCCATAACTCCCAAGTGATCGAGATTGGAGCCCTAAAAAGCAAAGGGAGCAAGATTATCGATCGTTTTGAGAGTTTTATCTATGCCAAGGAGATTCCAGAGTATATCACCAAGCTCACCGGTATTGAGCTAAAAGACCTCGAACACGCTCCTAGCCAAAGGGAAGTACTGCTGCGCTTCAAGGAGTTTTTGGGCGATGCGGTTTTTGTGGCGCATAATGTGGGGTTTGATTACAACTTTATCTCCAATAAACTCGATGAGCTAGGATACGGCAAACTGGCCAACAGGAAGCTGTGCTCTATCGATTTGGCCAAGCGTACAATCCCTAGCGAGCGGTATGGATTGGAATTTTTAAATGAGAGTTTGGGAATCAAGACGGCGGTGAGCCACCGGGCCTATGCCGATGCTTTGACCGCCTATGAGATTATGCGAAGAGCTTTAAGACGATTGCCCAAACGCGTGCATAATGCCGAAGAGTTGATAATCTTTAGTAAGCGAGCCCCCTGTGTTGCGATCGAAAATGGCGAGCAAGCAAAGAGTCAATGATCTTGGTACCCAAAAGATCCCCCCAGTTATTGACTGCGGTACGAAACATATCCAAAAATCTATCCACGGTGATGATTAAAGCGATATATTCGCTTGGTAAGCCTACGCTATCAAGAATCATCGTCATCATGACAAGACCAGCTCCCGGAATGCCCGCAGCCCCGATGGAGGCGAAAGTAGCGGTCAAAAAAATGGTGATCTGCTGAGCAAGCGTTAACTCTACGCCGCTTATGTTTGCGATAAACATCACGGCGATCGACTCATACAGAGCCGTACCGTCCATATTGATCGTAGCCCCTAGCGGCAGCACAAAACCCGCTACTTTCTTGCTCACACCCCCTTTTGTCTCGGCCACCTCTATGGAGACGGGCAAGGTTGCGGAGCTCGATGCGGTAGAAAAGGCGATAAGAGGTGCCTCTTTGATCTGCCAGAAATAGGAGTAGGGGTTAAAACGCCCAATAAGGTAGGCGATGGCGGGCAGCACGAGAGCCGCATGGATCGCCAAAGCGGCCAAGACGGTGAGGACATAGCCATAAAGATTGAGAATGGGCTCAAGCCCGTTTTTGGCTACGGTAGCTCCAAGCAGTGCAAAGACTCCAAGAGGCGTCAGAGTGATGACCCATTTTGCCAATACCATCATCGAGTCGTTCAGGGCGTCAAAAAAGTTAAAAAGAGTTTGGCGCTTGGGCGGTAGGATAAAAAGGGCCGCTACGCTAAAGAGGATCGTAAAGAAAATAATGGGTAAAATTGCCCCTTTTGCCAGAGCGGCAAAGATGTTTGTCGGGATAAAAGAGAGCAAAAAGTCCGAGATACCGAGCTCTTTTGGCTGGATTATATGGTTTGGGGTGTTTATGTTTGCAACTAATGTGGTACCGGCTCCGGGCTCGAAAATGTTAAAAAGCACCAGTCCCAGGGTAACGGCTAGGGCCGTGGTGGTAAAGTAGTAGGCAAAAGCGAGCAATCCTATGGATTTGAGCTCGCTCGTATCCTCTAGTGAGGTGATGGCGACAAAAATAGAGGCAATCACGAGTGGGATGATAAGCATCTTGAGCAAAGCGAGATAGATTTGGCCTACGACTTCGGTGGCTATGGCAGCCTTTGGGAAGAAGTAGCCAAAGGCGATACCCAAAACGATAGCTATAAGCGTAAGGTTTTCTACGCTTAAAAATCTTTTCATCGCACCAGCCAAGAGATGATATACAAAATCGTAGCCACCCCAGTATAGATAGCCGAAGTCCCAAGGACATTGGCCCCTTGGCAGGAGGTGCAGTTTTTATACTTGGTCGTTTCGTATTTGGCGTACAGCGCATACAAGAGTATCCACGCAAATTCCAAGACAAAAAGTGCCGTATTGTATCGGAGTACGATTTTGGCGATCTCTACAAAGGGTGAGAGCAAAATGGCAAGGCCGTGCAGGGTAAGAAAAAGACGCAAGGCTTTGAGTATCTTATCTTTGATGAAAACATTGGGGCAGGTATCGCCGTAGGTACCATGCTCTTTGAAAAATTTCTTACGCTCTTTTTTATCCAGTTTGTCAAAAAGATAGCCGCCAAGAATCATATCGATCTTGCGCTGCAGTGTCACCGCTTCTTCCCCCTCGGCTTTGTAGAAATGATCCTTACCTTCTCTATCTTGGTACATAATCTTGACTACGGGGTATCGCTTGACGGTGAGTCTGGCTCCTGGCAGACTCTCATCACTTTCGGTAGAAGGAAAATATGTACCCTCTTTGCCATAAATCGCCGGGTTGATAAAGAGCATATATTGATCTTCTTTTTTAAGTAAAATGATGCGCAGCGGTACGCCGATCTGGATGGCGGCTAGGGCGTTTAGATTATGCTCTTGCATCGTCTCTTTCATCTGCTCGATCACTGCATCGATCTTTGGATCGTCGAAGTGGCGCACAAAGCCAGAGATTTGCAAGAGAGTTTGGTCAGGATAGGTAAGAAGTTTGGCCATAATCTGCCTTTAGATGGATTGGGGCCGAAGCCCCGTGGATTAATGGTGGGATTTCGCTACGACGCGAAGCATTTTAAGGTTGATGATGATAAATCTGATAAATTGCCAGATAAGGCATTTTCTCAAGAACCTCTGGAAAGGTCCGGGGATCATAGTCCCAAAAGTCTTTCCATCGTACGGAGTGATATTTTTTTGGATCTCTTTGTAATCTTTTGCCATTTTTTCTCCTTCTTATTCTGGGATCAGTGTCCAACCCGGCTTGAGCTGAGCTTTCCACATAAATAGGTGATGCAAGATGTGCTTGATCCAGTGGCCCGCAAGTCCGATTTCACCAAAGGTATACTCAGGATCTCGTCCGGTTCCTGGAAATCTGTCGTAATCAGGCACGACCGGATAGACTGTGAGTGCCACCGCAGATCCGTCGAAGAGCCCTTTACCGGTGGATGCGATACACGCCGCACCCATCTCCGCCATGGAGGCATGGTGTCTGAGGTTGTCTAGATCCGCTTTACCCTCGATCACCTCTACGATATTTTGGGCGATAGTCTTTCCAATGATACCAGAGGGCATACCGGTTCGTGGAGGTGCTGGAGTGATAGGCGTGCCGTTTGGAGATTTTGCCGGCTTACTGATAGGATGTGGCGGAGCGAAAGCGATACCCGCTGCGAACATATTTTTGTAGTCTGGGTTTTGGTAAATTCTTGGCCAGTCGCTTGCTTTCCACTCTTCAAAAGGCTTACCGCTATAATCTGCGTCCACTTTCATAAAGCCGTTAGGTGCGAAGACTTTGCTGGTGATATCTTCTCCTTTTTTATCGTAGGCTTTGAGCCCTACACCGCTAAATGGAGGGATGAGCATAGCAAAGTCGAAAGTCTCTTCACCCTCTGTTCCATCGAGGAGTTCGTACTGGAGCTTGCCTTTTTGGATCTCTTTGACGTGGGCTCCAGTGATCCAATCTACCCCTCGCTCTGCAAAAAGGGACTCTGCGAGTACTTTGGAGCTGACGATATGTCCACCCCATTTGATATGTAGCCCAGCGACACCGAAGTCTCCAAGCATCTGCTCGTTAGAGATCCATTTGATTTCCGCTTTGTCCCGTACGCCCGCTTTGTTGAGTTCGTGCTCGATGTTGAAGATATACTCAAAAGCCGCCCCTTGGCAGGTACACATTCCATGACCCGTACCGATGAGGAACTTGAGCTTTTCACCCTTTTTCATCCGCTCGATGGCGTTTTGGAAGTGGGTGTTGGCTTCAGCGGCGTGGAGATATGTACAGACTGAGAGAGTATTGCCCTCATCAGGTCCTAGACCTGGAGTGGCTGCGAAGTTGAGCTTGGGTCCGGTGGCGTTAATGAGGTAGTCATATTCCACCTCTTCGGTTTGACCCGCTTTGTTGGGATCGGTGTATTCGATGGTGACGTATGGTCGCTCACTCCCTTCTTTTCCTTCTGGATGGATGGAGAGGGCTTTTGCCTGTTTGAAATCGATACCGGCTTTTTTATAGACTGGTGCCAGCTCGAAAACTACGTCATCAGGACTCATCTCGCCCACACCAACCCAGATGTTGGAAGGGATCCAGTTCCATTTGCTGTTTGGAGACACTACTACTACTTCATGTTTGTCTCCAAGCCAATGTTTTGCGAAAGTAGCAGCAGTATGTCCAGAAACACCTGCTCCTAACACCACAATTCTTGCCATTTGTGCCCCTTTAAAAAATTTCGATGCCCCCTATTATAATAACTTTGGGTTTAAAGAAAAATTATAAAATGAATAAAGTAATCTAAAATTTTAAATGTCATAACTATTTACGAACAAAATCATAAATTTATCTTATGTACTCTCTATATTCCTCTTTAAAATCCACATATCGTTTGGCGCTGGCGTAAAGTTGAGCCACCTCTTGGTCGCTAAGCTCTCGCACCACTTTGGCGGGACTTCCTAGTATGAGACTGCGTGGGGGGAATTTTTTGCCGCCAGTGACAAGCGCTCCGGCTCCTACGATCGACTCTTTGCCAATCACCGCTCCATCGAGTATGGTAGAGTTCATACCGATCAAACAGGCATCTTCTATAGTGCAGCCGTGCAACATCACCCGATGGCCCACCGTCACGTCATCGCCGATGATAGTGGGATGGCCGTCGCTCATATCGGGCTTTTTGTAGTGGGTGACGTGGATCATCGTAAGATCTTGGATATTGGTGCGATTGCCTATGCGAATTTTATGCACGTCCCCTCGCACGACGCAGCCAAACCAGATCGAGGAGTCCTCGCCCACTGTTACATTACCAATTATCGTGGCCTCTGGGGCTACCCAGCAGTTTTGGCCAAATTGGGGAAACCACTCTTTGTATCGTAGTATCATCAGCTCTCCTTTAGTAGTCGTTTGGCAAGTCTTTTTGCCTTGGATGTGGTATTTTTTTTGCGGGAAGATTGCAAAAGTTTGACATACTCTTCCATGACGAGTTGGGAATTGATCGGCGGTTTGCCGGGTTTGGGGTGACGCTTAACATAGTTGCCGTCGCTTTTGAGCTCTCTTGCTTTGACATTGTCCTTGAGCTGTATTTGGAGTATTTCGTAAAGTCGCTCGGCAATTTCAGGATCTAAAATCGGACTCATAAGCTCGATCCGGCGCTCTAGATTTCTTGGCATCCAGTCCGCACTTGCGATAAAGAGTTTGGGATCGGAGTGTTTGAAATAAAAGATTCTGGCGTGTTCGAGATATTTGCCTACGATGGAGATGACGCTAATATTTTCGCTTACCCCCTCTATACCCGGACGCAAGCAGCAAATGCCTCGTACGATGAGCTCGATACGGGTACCTGCCATACTCGCTTTGTACAAAGCTTTGATGATATCAGGATCGACCAAAGAGTTCATCTTGGCGATGATATGTCCCTCGCTCCCTTTTTTGCGCTCCTCGTCGATGAGTTGCAAAAGTTTTGGCTTGATTTGGAAAGGGGACATATACAAAGTGGAGAGTTTGGTCTTTTTGCTAAAGCCGGTAAGAAAATGGAAAAATTTCGTAGCGTCTTCGGTAATCTCCTTGCGAGAGGTAAAGAGGCTTACATCGGTATAGACTTTGGCCGTTTGGGGATTATAGTTGCCCGTGGCCAGATGGACATACTGCTTGAGTTTCTCCCCATCTTTTTTAATCACTTGGGCGATTTTGGCGTGGACTTTGAATCCGGGGATGCCAAAAATGACATGGGCTCCCGCTTTTTCTAGTTCTCTAGCCCAGATGAGGTTGTTCTCTTCATCGAATCTTGCCTTAAGCTCCACCATCGCCGTCACTTGCTTGCCGCTCTCGGCCGCTTGGATGAGGGAGCGGACGATAGGGGAGTTTTTGCCCACGCGATACAATGTCATCCGAATGGCCAACACATTGGGGTCTTTGCTCGCCTCGGTGATGAAGCGTACCACCGGATCGAAGCTCTCATACGGGTGGTAGAGCATCACATCCTCTTTTTCCACCACATCCATTACCGAATCGGCACTATCAAGAGGTGGTAGGATTTTTGGGGTAAAAGGGGGAAAGAGGAGATGGGGGAAGTTTTTATTGGCGGCAATTTGCCAAAGTCCACCCAGATTGAGGGGAATGCGGTATTTGTAGATATCTTCTTTAAAGACATTAAGATGTTCGTTTAAAAAATCTATAAGGTCTTGGTCGGCATCGGCTCCGATTTCTAGCCGTACGATCTCTCCGTGTCGTCTGAGTTTTAACCCCTCTTCGAGCAGCTCCATGAAATCATCCGCTTCCTCCTCTTCGATCTCGATGTCGGCGTTTCGGGTAATGCGAAAGGGGGCGCTAGAGATTGGGGTATAGCCCGGAAATAAAGAGTCAAGATGGGCTTGAACGACCGACTCGATGGGGATGTAGGTGTTATAGATTTGAATAAATCTTGGTAAGACTCTAGGAATGCGCACAAGGCCGTATTTGATCTGGTTTGGATCGGAGCTGTCGCTAAGTTTCAAGGCCAAAGCGAAGCTGAGGTTGTTCAGATGGGGAAAAGGGTGGGTTGCGTCTACGGCGATGGGAATAATGACTGGATAGAGGTTGGTCGAAAAATATCTATCCACCTCCTCTTTTGTCTTTTGATCAAGTTCGTGGTACTCTTTGAGGTATAAGCCCTCTTTGGCCAAAGCTTCAATAATCTCAAAAAAGGTAGTTTCTAGACTCTTTTGCTCTTCGTGCAAGTAGTTTCTAATGGCGCGCAGCTGCTCCAAAGGAGTCATTTTATCAGGACCCGTAACCGGAATGCGGTACTTAAAGAGCTTTTTGAGCCCCGCTACTCTGATCATATAAAACTCGTCTAGGTTGGTGCCGTAAATGGCGATGAATTTGAGACGCTCAAGCAGAGGGTTCTCTTTATCTTGGGCCTCTTCTAGCACTCTGGTGTTGAATTTGAGCCAGGAGATTTCTCGGTTGATGTAGAGTTTTGGGTCGCTAAGATCCATGTTTCTCCTTTTTTATATCGATTTTATCAAAAAATAATTAGAATGGAACAAAGGAGTTAGAGTGAAAATAGAGCAGTTGATCCAAAACTATCGAGAGTTTAAAACAATCCACTTCAAAGAGTATGAGAAGCTTTTTAAAGAGCTGGTGCGTCGTGGTCAAAGTCCCAGGACCTTTTTCATAGGCTGTAGTGACTCTAGAGTCGTGCCCGATCTTATCACGGGGGCCAAACCGGGGGATCTTTTTATATTTCGCAATATCGGCAATTTCGTCCCTCCTTTTAAACCCGATAACGATTTTCACGCCACGGCCAGTGCCATCGAGTATGCGGTGAGTGTGCTGGAAGTAAGCGATATCGTGATCGTGGGACATAGCCATTGTGGGGCTTGTGCCTCGCTTTTTAAAAAGCTGCCGGACTCTTTGGAGCTCGTCCATACGAAAACTTGGCTGCGTTTAGGATATCCGGCTAAAGAAGCGGCAATGAAAGAGGTAGGAGAAAAAGATAAAGAGTTGTTGTTTCGCACCACCGAGCGGTTCAATGTGGTAGTGCAGTTGGCCAACCTGCTCACCTATCCGGCGGTGAAGCGCCGCGTGGAGGAGGGGAGGCTCTTTTTGCATGGGTGGTATTATAAAATAGAAAGCGGTGAGATCGAGTATTTCGATGAGGAGAGCGAGAGCTTCAAGCCTATAGGGCTTTAATTTTTTCGATCTCATCCCGTAGCCTTGCCGCCTCTTCGAATTCTAATTTTTTAGCCGCTTCGTTCATGGCGTGTCTGAGCTCTTTGATGATCTTTTCTTTCTCTTTTGGAGGGATTTTGTCCAATTTTTTCTTCTTTTGGTAGAGTGTATCCAAATCATCGCTTTTAAGATTTTCGTCTAATTGGCGCTGGACGCTCTTTGGCGTGATGCCGTGTTTTTTATTGTATGCCTCTTGTTTTTGACGCCGCTCGATGGTGGTCTCGATGGCTCTGTACATCGAGCCGGTGATCTGGTCTTTGAGCTGCTCTAGTGTCTGGATATCCTCCACTTTCTGGCGATTTTGGATCTTGTCGGCAAACATTATCACCCGTCCTTGGGCGTTTCTGGCCGCTCGTCCCATAGTCTGGATGAGGCTGGTTTCGCTACGCAAAAAGCCCTCTTTATCCGCATCGAGGATAGCTACGAGGCTCACCTCCGGCAGGTCTAGCCCCTCTCGCAGCAGGTTGATCCCCACCAGCACGTCATACTCGCCTCGCCTAAGACCTCGGATGAGCTGATTACGCTCGATGGCGTCGATATCGGAGTGCATATAGCGTACCTTGATGCCAAGATTCGCGTAGTAGCTGGTAAGCTCCTCAGCCATCTTTTTGGTCAGTGTCGTCACCAGTATCTTGTTGCCTTTTTGGATCTCTTTTTTGATCTCGTCGTGTAAGATCGCTACTTGATCTTGACTAGGAGCCAGCTCTACCAGAGGATCGAGCAGTCCCGTGGGTCGGATGATTTGGGTGGCCACCCTTTGGCTTAGCTTAAGCTCTAGTTCCCCCGGAGTAGCCGAGACGAAGAGGTAGTGGGGGGCTTTGTCGATAAATTCCTCGAATTTGAGGGGGCGGTTGTCCAGAGCGCTTGGGAGCCTAAAGCCATACTCGACCAGTACCTCTTTGCGGCTCCTGTCTCCTGCGTACATCCCCCGAAACTGAGGGAGGCTTACATGGGATTCATCCACGATGATAAGGTAGGGCTTGCCCATCGCCTCAAAGTAGTCAATGAGGGAGTAGGGGGTCTCGCCGGGCTTCTTGCCGGTGAGATGTCTTGAGTAGTTTTCTATGCCTTTACAAGTACCCGTAGTCTCTAACATTTCTAGATCAAACTCGGTACGCTGTTTGAGGCGTTGGTACTCTACCATTTTATTCTCTTTTTTGAAGTATTCAAGCCGTTTTGCTAGCTCCTTTTCGATACTTTTAATGGCGTGGCGTAATCGCTCCTGACCTACGATAAACTGATTGGCGGCGTAGAGCGTCACTCGTGGTAGCTTTTTATATTTTTCATTTGTCAGTGGATTAAACAAAGTGATCGACTCGATTTCGTCACCAAAAAACTCTACCCGCAAAACCTCCTCTTCAAAGTAGGCCGGATAGATGTCGATTACATCGCCGTTTACCCGAAATTCCCCGCGATCGAAAAACTTGTCGTTGCGTTTGTAGCCCATCTCCAAAAGCCGCAGTAGCAGCTCTCGCTGGCCTATCTCGTTGCCTACCTCAAATGTGTAGACCATCTTGCGGTACTCTCTCGGATCGCCAAGTCCGTAGTTGGCGCTCACAGAGGCCACCACGATCACATCCTCGTACTCTAGCAGACTGGCCGTGGCCGAGAGGCGCAAGCGCTCGAGCTCCTCGTTGATGGAGCTGTCCTTTTCTATAAAAAGGTCTTGGCGGGGCAAGTAGGCCTCTGGCTGATAGTAATCATAGTAGCTGATGAAGTACTCCACATGGTTTTTTGGGAAAAAGTGCTTGAATTCGCTGTAGAGTTGGGCCGCTAGTGTTTTGTTGTGGGTCATGATGAGAGTCGGGATCTGGAGCTTTTCTATGATTTTGGCCATGGTATAGGTCTTGCCGCTGCCAGTAACCCCTAACAAGGTCTGGTAGCGATTGCCCTCTTTGATGGAGAGGCTGAGCTTCTCTATCGCTTGGGGCTGATCGCCCGCCGGCTCGTAGGGAGAGACCATTTTAAATTTTGCCAATTCTATCCTTTTTCAGTAATTTTTGATAGAATTATACAAAAATTAAACTAAGCTTAAAAGAGGGGCGATGGAACATCTAGATTTGATGGAGAAACTCAACGAAAAGATTGAGGCGATGGTGGTACGCTATCAAGAGCTCGCTCAAGAAAACGAGGCTCTGCGCCGAGATTTGGTGACTTGCAAGGCCGCAAGCGAAGAAAAGGACAAAGAGATCGAGCACCTCAGAGACGAGCTGGCCATGAAAAATATGGAGATAGACGAGATTATCAAAAAGATCGAAAGCCTCGTGGGATAATTTGTTGCGTACTTTCACTATTAGGATAGATGGGAGGGATTACGATATCACTCTCCAAGAGGAGGATTTTGCCAAGAGTATTGAAAAAGAGCTCGAAAAGGAGCTCCCTCTTCACCATAACAATTCGGTAAAAGATCTGCTGCACGCCTACTTCAAAAAGTGCTATGACTGCTATTTGCTAGAAAAAAAGCTGCACGAACTTCTCGATAAACTCCAGGTGAAATAAAAATTTTTTCACTTCTTCCGATAATAATGTGTGCAGGAAGCCCTGCTAAAATTTCATCATAAGGAGACGTCATGAGACGTGGTGGTTTTACTATGATCGAGTTGATCTTCGTGATCGTGATCTTGGGTATTTTGGCGGCCGTTGCATTGCCTAAGTTTGTCGGTGTGAGTCAACAGGCACGCGAAGGGAAGATGAAAGCTTTTGTCGGTACACTCAATAGAACCGTTTCGCCTACAATCTGGAGCAAACATATTGGTGAGGGTGGAAATGTCAAAAATAAAGAAAATTTGGCTAATTACATAGATATTCCTAAAGAGCTTGTGTTGAAAGATAATAGTTTGAACAATTGTGGAACTGGTAGCTTTGGCACAAGCGCGGTATTAGAATCAAACGCTACGCTCGTTGGAACAAACGGATATAAGATCCTTTGTCGAGACGGAAACGCTACGACAGCGCCAGCATTTCAACTCAAAAATCCAGCTGGTGAGGTTATTGCAGGCCCTGAAAGCTAAGAATGAAATACGCTTTTACGATGATCGAACTGATCTTCGTAATAATAGTGCTAGGAATATTGGCCGCCGTGGCTTTGCCCCGATATTTTGCTATGGGAGAGCAGGCAAAAGCGGCGGTGGCTACATCTTTTGCGGCTACATTGACTCGGACCGTGGGGCACTCCCTCTGGTCCAAGTCCCTAGCTATGGGTGCACATGGCAGTATCAAAGCCGACAACGATGGGGATAGCTCGAAGTTTTATGGGCGTAGTTTGGAGGAGTATGTCTCAATTCCAAAATACTTCGATAAAACTTCGGTCAATTTTGATAATTGCGTCAAGGAGGGAGAGAGTGCCAGCCCTTTTATCCAAAAAAATAGTGGGCAAGGGGGGGAATATAATATCTTTTGCCGTGACGGCAACGCGACGAATGCGCCAAAATTTGTGGTGTCCAAAGAAGAGAGTCATACTTTTTAGATGAGACGAGCCTTTACCGTTGTGGAAGTGATTTTTGTCATCGTGGTTTTGGGCATTTTGGCAGCGGTGGCTTTGCCAAAATTCAAAGCTATGTTGGGTCAAGCCGACATTTCCAAAGCCAAATCCACCATTGCAGCCGTGCGTAGCGGGCTGCAAGTGTATAAAAACAAGCATATCCTACTAGGCCAATCTCCCTATCCCTCCACTCTCGATAGTGACAACAATCATCTTTTTGATAAAGTTTTGCCCTATGCGATCTCTCCTTCTGGCAAGCCCGGCGGTTGGAGTAAAGCGAATGATCGCTATATTTTTCATGTGGATGGGAGTCAAAAGCTGGTATTTAAATATGATTCTACAAGCGGTCGTTTTCTTTGCGATCCCGATCAAACCACTCCGGCGGAGCTTTGTGACCAATTTTGATGTACTATGAAATAGCGATCCTTGGCAAACCGCTCCTACTTACTTACCACTCCTCCAAAGAGCTTGAAAAGGGTCAGATCGTCCAAGTACCCCTCAAAAATCGCCTCCAAAAAGGCGTAGTGCTGCAAAAAGTGGCCAAGCCTACTTTCAAGACACTCGCTTTGGAGCCTAGCGAGGAGTATCTGCTGTCCTGGCAGTTGGAATTGGCTAGCTTCATTGCCAGCTACTATGTCTGCTCCATGGGGGAGGCTTTGTCGCTCTTTGTTCCTTTTAAAAAGTGTGAGCAAAAAAGTCTCTCCTACACTCCTACTCCCTCCATTCTTACGCCCGAGCAGCAAAATGCGCTGGAATTTATCAAAAGACACGATATCTCTTTGCTCTTTGGCCAGACGGGCAGCGGTAAGACGGAGGTCTATATCGAATATTTCAAAGAGATTGTGGCCAAAGGTCAAGAGGTGATCTTTTTGATGCCAGAAATTTCTCTGACGCCTCAGATGGAGAAAAGACTGCGCAAAGTCTTTGGGGATATGGTGGTAATGTGGCACAGCAAACTTACCAAAAAGCGGCGCAGCGAGGCACTGCAAAAGATTAGAAGCGGTCAGGCCAAGATCGTGGCGGGGCCTAGGAGTGCGCTTTTTTTGCCTTTGAAGAGTCCCGGTCTCATCGTGGTGGACGAAGAGCACGACGAGAGCTACAAAGCCCAGAGCCGACCCCGTATCAATGCCAAAGATATGGCCGTTTATATGGGACAATTGCTGAAGATCCCCATTGTGCTTGGGAGTGCTACGCCAAGTGTGGTGAGCTACTACCGCTACAAAAGCGTGCGTCTTCGCTCCTTTGCAAAAGCCAAGAAAGAGTTTGTCTACGATGGGGCGAAAGCTTTGTCCCCAACTATTTTGGACTCATTGGATGAAGTGCTACGAAGAGGCAAGCAGGCTCTTATTTTCTTGCCTACCAGGGCCTATTTTAAATATCTGATATGCCAAGAGTGCGGCCAGGCGGTGCGGTGTCCCTTTTGCGATGTTGGGATGAGTGTGCATTTCGACAAGAGAGCCCTCATGTGTCACTACTGCAACTACACCGAGCCAATTGTGCAAAGATGTCCCAATTGTGGAAGCGGCGAGCTTAGTGCCGAGCGTCACGGCACTGGTGAGATAGCCCAAGAGCTACGATCCCTTTTTCCAAAAGCCAGAGTGGAGAAGTTTGATCGTGATGCCATTACTACACACAAGAAGTTGGAAAAGTGTCTGACCTCTTTTGCAAAAGGTGCGATCGATATTTTGGTAGGTACCCAGATGCTCTCCAAAGGGCACGACTATCCAGACGTGGCGCTGGCCGTGATCATGGATATCGACTATACTTTGGCGATGGCCGATTTTCGTGCGCGCGAGCGGGCGGTGAGCCTTTTTTTGCAGATTGCCGGGCGAGCGGGGCGCAAGGAAGAGGGCAAAGTGATCGTTCAGACCAAAAACCGGGATTTTTTCCAACGATACCAAGATTACGAGCTCTTTTTGCGTGAAGAGCTGGAGTTTCGCCGTGATCTTTATCCTCCTTTTCGCCGATTGGCCCAGCTCCTTTTTGCCCATAAAAATCGAGCGAGTGCCCAAAAAGCGATGGAGGAAGTATTGGCGTGCGTACAAAATTTTGATATAGAAATAGTAGGCTTTGGTCCTGCCGCCGTTGAGAAGATTGCCGGAAAATTTCGTTTTCATATTCTTTTACGCAGCGATTCGGTTAAAAAGCTTCTCCAAGCGATCTATGCGTGTAAGAACGGTTTGACGGAAGTGGATATGGATCCGCTTCAAATATCGTGACGTGATATAATATTGCAAAAAATGAGGATAAGATGGAGCGTTATCCAACCAAAAAAATCTATGTAGGCGATGTAGCGGTGGGAGGCGATGCGCCCATTTCGGTGCAGTCGATGACCTATAGCCGTACGGCGGATGTGGAAGCTACCATAGAGCAGATCAACAGGCTCCATTTCGCCGGAGCCGATATCGTGCGCGTGGCGGTGCCCCAGATGGAGGATGCTTTGGCTTTGAGACAGATTAAAGAGCGTACCTCCTTGCCGCTTGTGGCCGATATCCATTTTAACTATCGCCTCGCTCTCATAGCCGCCGAGGTAGTGGACTGCATCCGTATCAATCCGGGCAATATCGGTAGCAAGGATAGGATCAAAGAGGTGGTAAGAGCCTGTAAAGAGCGAAATATCCCCATCCGTATCGGCGTCAACGCTGGAAGCTTGGAAAAAGAGATCGAGGCCAAATATGGAGCTACGGCGGAGGCGATGGTCCAAAGTGCGCTGTACAACATCAAATTTCTCGAAGATCTAGACTTCACCGACATCAAAGTGAGCCTAAAAGCCAGCGATGTGGAGCGAACAGTCAGAGCCTACCGCCAGCTGCGCCCCTTGGTGCCCTATCCCTTTCATCTTGGGGTGACGGAGGCTGGGACCATATTCCACGCCACGATCAAAAGCGCCATCGGTATTGGCAGTTTGCTGCTCGATGGCATAGGCGATACGATACGAGTCTCCATCACCGGAGAGCTGGAAAAAGAGATCGAAGTGGGGCGAGCCATCATCAAGGATGCTGGCAGAAGCGAGGAGGGGCTCAATATCATTAGCTGTCCCACCTGTGGGCGGATCGAAGCCGATCTTGTCAAGGCAGTGGCCGAGGTGGAGGAGCGTACCAAACATATCAAAACACCCCTAAACGTCTCGGTGATGGGCTGCGTGGTCAACGCTATCGGAGAGGCTAAACACGCCGATGTGGCGATCGCTTATGGCAAAGGGAGCGGACTTATTATGGTACAAGGCGAAGTGGTGGCAAAACTGCCAGAAGAGCAGCTGGTGGAGCGCTTTATCCAAGAGGTAGAGAAATTCGTAGCCAATCAAGAGTAATGTACTATAATAACGATTTGGTGCGAGTTTGATGGGATACAAATCAAAGCTTCAAAACTCCCATCGTAAGAAAAATTTTTAGAGGAGTTTCGTGGAATCACATCTATACAATCTCAATATTGAGCGCGCGGTCCTTAGCTCCATTTTGTTTGATCCTCAGATTTTTGAAGAGGTGGCCGCAGTATTAAAGCCAAGCGACTTTTATCACCCTTTTCATCGTAATCTCTTTGCTGCGATGGAGGAGCTGTGGCGAGAGGATCAGCCCATTGACGAGGAGTTTTTAAAGGAGAAACTAGAGCTTAAAGGGCAGTTTGAGGAGGAGGCCTTTTTAGAGGTTATGGCTGCCAATCCCCTCTCCAATACCACAGCCTATATCAAAGAGCTAAAAGAAAAAGCCCTCAAACGAGAGCTCGTGCATCTTACGAGTGAAATCAAAAAGATCACGGTAGAGCAGGATCTGCCCGCGGTGGATGTAATTGACGAGATTCAATCCAAACTCTACAAAATTACCTCCCAGACCAGCTCCCAAGATTTTAAGACTTCTGGCGAGGTGATAAAAGATACATTGGCCCATCTTTTGAAGATGAAAGAGCGGGGCAACTCTATCCTCATCGGTCTTGATACCGGATTTGAGGAGCTCAATCACAAGACAGCCGGTTTTAATGCCGGGGATTTGATCATCATCGCCGCTAGACCCTCTATGGGTAAGACCGCTTTTAGCCTCAATATCGCTCAATCGGTTTTGGATCAAGACAAAGGGGTGGTGATTTTTTCTTTGGAGATGCCAGCAGAACAATTAATGATGAGAATGCTCAGCGCCAAAGCTTCCATTCCGCTGCAGCGTTTGCGTGTGGGGAATCTAGACGATATAGAGTGGAGCGAGATTAGCCGACTGAGCGACTACTACGCTCAAAAGCAGCTCTTTATCGACGACGAGGGGAGCCTAAACGTCCATCAGCTGCGGGCGAAGCTAAGAAAACTCAAATCCCAGCATCCCCAGATCGAATTGGCGGTTATCGATTATTTGCAGCTTATGAGCGGCAGCGGGAGCAAAGATCGTCATTTAGAGATTAGTGAAATCAGCAGAAGCCTCAAGATGCTCGCTCGTGAGCTGCAAATCCCCATCATAGCCCTCTCCCAGCTCAACCGCTCGCTAGAGAGTCGCGTAGATAAGCGCCCAATGCTCAGCGACCTTAGAGAATCTGGAGCTATTGAGCAAGATGCCGATGTGATTTTGTTTGTCTATCGAGAGGATGTGTACAGACTCAAAGAGGCGAAGCAAAAGCAAAAGGAGGCTCGGGCGAGAGGAGAAAAGATTGATGTGGAGATTCAAGAAAAGAGTGTGGAAGAGGCGGAGATCATCATTGGCAAGCAAAGAAACGGGCCAACTGGCGTAGTAAAGCTCTGGTTTCATAAAGAGTATGTGAAATTTGCCGAAGAGGCAGCCGAGACCGTGCGGGCGTATGAACCAAAAGAGAGCAGTTTCGAGGTGCCCGATTTGTGAGCGTCGCACTCTTTTGCTCTTGGAAAGAGCGGTTGGGGGCGCTTGGCGTTTTGTTGAGCATATTTTTGGCAAATCTTGCTCTTGAATACCGCACCTATCAAAATTTTTGGTCCAAAAAGCCTCGGTATACCGAGGCTGAGGTACTCAATCAGTATCGAAAAAAGGGTCATTGGGTCTTGAAGCTTCGCACGAGGGAGGGCGCCTCGCTCTACACCACATCCTACGAGGATCTCAAAGATCTGCGGGGTAGACGAGTCGAGCTGCTTGTTTTTGGCAAACAGCCCTCCTTTTTTGATTATCTGCACTCCTTTTACGCTCCCTCGTATATTCTTGGCCTACTGCCTAAAAATCTGCGCCAATTCCTTTGGCAAAAAATAGCTTCCCAACATCATACCCAATTGGCCAAAGAGCTTTTTGGCGCCCTTTTTTTAGCCATGCCCCTCCAATATGACTACCGCCGGATGCTCGCACGCTTTGGCATCAGCCACCTTGTGGCGATCAGCGGGTTTCATATGGGTCTTTTGTTTGCTACTTTAGCGTTTGCCCTTTATGTTTTATTGCGTCCAATATGGCAGCGCCTGTGGCCTTGGGCCAATCTCAAAAGAGTAGTCTTTTTCCTTGCTTTTGGAGTCGTTGCGGGCTATGCCGCCCTTTTGGGTTTGGTGCCCTCGGTGATACGCTCGGTCATGATGATGGGGGTAGGACTTTTTATGCTCGATCGCGGTGTGCGGCTGCTTAGTTTTGAAACTCTTGGCTGGATCGTACTTTTGGTGCTCGCATTTTGGCCAAGACTGCTTTGGAGCGTAGGGTTTTGGTTCTCGGTGGCCGGAGTCTTTTATATCTATCTTTTTGTACACCATTTTAAGTTATCCAAGCTGTGGAGCTTTCTTTTACTCAATGTTTGGGTCTTTTTGGCGATGCTGCCTTTATCGCTCTTCGTTTTTGGGGTATTCAATCCTTTGATGCTCCTCTCGCCTCTGCTGAGCATGCTTTTTGTCGTTTTTTATCCTTTGGCTTTGCTGTTACATCTCATAGGCAGCGGCGGAATGTTGGATGGCATTGTGGATCTGCTCGCATTGGCAGGGGATGGGATAAGAGTCGAGTTGCCTCTATGGCTCTTTGGATGCTATCTCTTGGCTTCTTTGATCGCTATTTGGCGACTTAAAGCACTCTATTTGGCATACGGCGCCGTGGCTATATTTTTGATTTATCAAATAGCATAGTTTTAGGCCATACAAGAATATAAGCCAAGAGATATAAATCCAGAGCAAAAAAAACAAAATAGCGCTAAAAGAGCCGTATAAAGTGGTGTAAGTTTTGTTGTAGACTACATAGTAGACGAAGAGATTTTTACTCACGTCCCAAACAAAAGAGGAGATAAAGGAGGAGAGCATAGCCGCTTTTGGATCTATCCAAGCCGTAGCCGATATTTTATAAGTGATGAAAAATATAAGCCATATGATGAGGTAGGGGAAGATGGATAAAAAGTCGATCCAATCGGTATAACGGGAGCTATCGAGCAGAGTTTGGATTTGGGAGGAGAGATAAAAAGAGAGAGCCAAACCGATGGGAGCCAAAGTGACAAGGGTCCAATAGGTGGTAATGGAGTCCCAAAAGCTTCTGGGGGGGCTTTGGAAGATTTTGTTGACGATATGTTCGTAGTTTTGAAAAAACATGACCGAAGCAAAAAGTACAAAAACAAAACCCATGATACTCATTTTGGAGCTATTTTGCATAAAGGTATCGATATAGTGCACGATAGTCTCTTGATGGGCTGGGATGAGATGGGAGAAGATAAAGTTTTTGAGTTTAGCCGAATAGCGCTCAAAGCTTGGCAATCGAATAAAAAGGGAAAAAATAACAAGGAGGAGAGGGACGATGGCAAAGATGGTGTTAAAGCTTAGGGAGGAGGCGTATATCGTCATATCTTTATCGTAAAAGCGCTTCCACCATTTTTTTGCCGTATCGAGCATAGAGTATTAAAGCCCCATTTTGCCCGGATTTAAGATGTTATTAGGATCAAAAGCTTTTTTGATGGCTCGAAAGAGATGCAACTCTTGCGGGGTAAAAGCGAGCTTCATAAAAGGGGCTTTAGACAAGCCTATGCCATGCTCTCCACTTAATGTCCCCCCAATCTCGATGGTCATCTTAAAAATCTCTTCGATCGCTTTATAACCGATTTCGACTTGTTGAGGATCGCTGCCATCTACCATGACGTTGGTATGGACGTTGCCATCGCCGGTATGGCCAAAGCAAGGGATTTTGACATTATACTTTTTGGAGATTTTGTCCACCTCTTCGAGGTATCTTGGCAGTTCGCTGCGGGGGACCGTGACATCTTCGTTTATCTTTTTGCTGCCATAGATGGTGATGCTTTGGCTGGCGTTTCGTCTGGCAAACCAGATATCAGCCGCCTCTTTTTCGTCTTTGGCCACTCGAAATTCGCTGCAGCCGTTTTCCTTGAAATATTTGCGCAGTAGCTCGATTTGGTAGTCGATCTCCTCTTCAACATTGCCGTCGATGTCGCTAATGAGGATCGCTCCAGCCTCCGTGGGTAGGCCTTTGTGGAATTTCTCTTCGACGGCCCTGATGGTCAGATTGTCCAAAAACTCCATTGCTACGGGGTTTGCTCCACCCGCAAGAGATTTGTATACGGCGTTCATCGCTTCGGTGACGGTGGGAAAGACTCCCATTGCCGTTTTGGTGCGTTTGGGTTTGGAGAGCAGTTTGAGGGTGATTTCGGTGATGACGGCCAGCGTTCCCTCGCTGGCTATGAGGATACCGGCGATATTGTATCCCGCCACATCTTTAATCGTCTTTTTGCCCGCTCGGATAATATCCCCATTGGGCAGCACCGCCCGCAGTGCCATTACGTAATCTTTAGTAATGCCATATTTTGCCGCCCGCATCCCTCCTGCGTTTTCGGCTACATTACCACCGATGGTGGAGTACTCTTGGCTGGCTGGATCGGGAGGATAGAAGAGTCCTACTTTTTCCACTTCGCGCTGGAGCTCTTTGTTGAGCACGCCCGGCTGTACCACCGCCACCATATTTTTGGTGTCAATCTCAAGGATTTTGTTCATATGTTTTTCTACCGCGAGCACTACGCCGCCGCTTACGGGCAAAGCCCCACCCGTAAAACCGCTGCCCGCACCTCTGGGTACCACCGGGATTTTATGCTCGTTGCAATATCGCAATACTTTGCTTACATCGCCCTCATCTTTTGGGAAGACCACCACATCGGGCTTGAAATGCTCCCTCGTGGCGTCATAGGAGTAAGCGAGGCGATGGGGCTTGTCGTTTTTGACATTTTCTTGGCCGATGAGTTTTTTGAGTGCTTCGATATGATTTTTGCCTATCATTTCGCCTCCAGCAAATGGGTGTAGTAACCAAAATAGTCGGGAATCTCTTTTGGTCCAAAAAAGTCAAAAATGGAGCTCTCTATCTCTTTGATACGGCTGTAAAAAGGGAGTTTGATTTTGGTCCCCTCCATCGCAAAAGGATCGCTGTGTACAGCCGATAGGGTATAGCAGTCCGCTTCTACTACTTTATCTTTCAAAGCGAAATGGATCGTACCCGCTGCAAACTTGTTGCAAAAATTTTTAAAATCCTCTTTTTGAGGCACGGGATGGCGGGCTTTGGAAAGCTCTACGGCGAAGAGGTCGGGATGGAGCCACTGAATTTCTGGATGGGCGGCCACATAGTGCTGATAGGTTTGTAGGTTTGGGGCGATGAGCAAGGATCTATCGTATAAATAGCCCAAAATCACCTCATCACCCACTTGGGGCAAAATCTTTGGTTTGGGCAAAGACTCTTGGGCCAAGGCGTCATAGACATCAAAAATGATGGTGTCGTTGCCTTGGTAGATAGCACGGGCTACGATGGTGGAGTGGTCGGCGTCGAAGTGATGGATGACGATACCGCTCATGCCTTTGACGGCCTGTATCGGCTCTATTTTGGCGCTAGAGCCTTGTATTTTCGTAATCGTAGTCTCAAGCTGAGCCCAGAGGGGAAGAAAGAGCAAGAAGAGTAAGAGTAAACGTATCAAGTGATCTCCTTTGGCATAAGTTCTTTTAATCATACCAACGCTTAGCTTATAAAGCTGTAAGATTTGCAACCAAAGTATCCGATTTTTGAAGTAGCTATTAGATAAAATAAAATCTTTTTTATACCGATAAAATACCAACAAACAAATTTATATCGTAAAGGTGGGGATGAGGGTGCAAAAGATAGCATGGTTTTTTTTATTGATGACGATTTTGTCGCAAGCTTCGATTATAGAGCAAAAAAGATGGCCCAAAGGAGAGACGCTCGTAGGTTTTTTGTCCAAACACCATATTCCAACGAAACTGTACTATAACTTGGATAGGGAGGAAAAAGAGCTTGCCGCCGAGATTCGAGCTGGTAGGAAATATATTTTACTCACAAGCGCAAAGGGCAGGATAGAGCATGTGCTCATTCCGGTGAGCGAAGAGTTACAGATCCATATTTACAAAGAGGACGGGAAATATAAACTCCGCTTTGATCCAATCTACTACCAAAAAATTCAAGACGCTTTTTCTCTTTCTATGCAGCATTCTCCCTATATCGATATTTTGCGAGAGACTGGTGGCAACAAGAAGCTGGCCAATGAGTTTATCGCCGCATTTAAAAAAAGTGTTCGGTTTTCTCGTTTGATACGTAAAGGAGATAAGCTCGCTCTTATTTATACGCAAAAGTTTCGATTGGGCGAGCCTTTTGGAGTACCGACCATCAAGGCTGCTTTGGTGGAGGCTCGGGGGCGAAAGTATTATGTTTTTAACTACCACGACCGCTACTACGACGAGAGGGGCAACGAATTAGAGCACTTTTTTCTCAAGCGCCCTTTGCGTCATGTACGCATCACTTCTGGTTTTACCCGTCGGCGTTGGCATCCTATTTTACATCGTTATCGGGCCCATCTAGGAGTGGATTTTGGCGCCAGACGAGGCACACCGGTCATGGCTGCGGGCGATGGACGCGTAGTTTTTGCCGGACGTAAGGGAGGATATGGTAATGTTATCATCCTCTATCACGGGCAAGGTTATAAGACCTTGTATGCCCACCTCTCAAAAATTCGTAGAGGTATTCGTGTAGGTAGACGTATTCATCAAGGGCAGGTGATAGGATATGTGGGCTCAACGGGATTGAGTACGGGGCCGCATCTGCATTTTGGTCTGTATAAAAACGGCAGGGCCATCAATCCTTTACAAGTCGTTAAAATAGCCAAGGGGTATTTGAGCGGAAAGAAGCTAAGAGAGTTTAGACGTTTGGTAGCCAAGTATAAAAGGGAGCTCAAAGCCTTAACGCACAATCCTAGAGCACCGAAGAGGGTAGAGATTGTCAAGAGGTTAGTGGAGTATAAAGGAGAGAAAGATGGAAAAAGCTGAGGTGCTAAAAGTCGGCCACGTCCTCCGAGCCGAGCTTAAAAGCGGTGAGATTTCGCTCCATCCTAGCGAGATAGCGGCCTATTTAAAATATCTGTACGGCGAGGAGAGAGAAGAGTTTTACGAGCTGCTTCGCCAGCTTCCAGAAGATATTTTAGGAGAGGTGCTTTTACATCTGCCAGAAAATATCAAAGACGACGCCATCGAGCACCTCTCGGCCAAGAGATTGGCCAAAGCCTTAGAGGAGCTCGATAGTGACGATGCGGTGGATCTGGTCAAAGATATCGAGTCGATTGACGAGGAGTTAGAGCGTGCGGTCCTTGAGAATGTGGACAAACAGACCAAAGAGGAGATTGAAGAGCTCAGCTCCTATGACGAGGCCCACGCTGGAGCCTATATGCAAACGGAGGTCTTTAAGGCCTATGAAGATGAGACTATCGAGCAGGCGATCGAGCGGCTGCGGCGGCTCAAGGCCCAAGGCGAACTCTCCAATGTCCACCAAGTTTATGTCGTCGATTCTGAGGATAGACTCAAAGCGATTATTCCCCTTGAAGATCTGATCTTGTATGACTTCAATAAAAAGTTCAAAGAGATTATCCAAGATAAGCGCTATGAGCCAATCACGGTGCGAGTAGATGAGCCCGTACACGATTTGATCAAAAAGTTTGAGGACTATGATCTGGCGGTGGTAGCCGTAGTGGACAAAGATGGCAAACTGCTTGGGCGAATCACCTCTGATGATATCATCGATCTCATTGAAGAACAGGCTACCGAACAGATCTATAACCTTGCGGGCGTGGAGGAAGAGGTTGAAGAGGATGGCGATCTCAAAGAGGTGACCAAGAAGCGGGCCTGGTGGCTGCTAATCAACCTCGGTACGGCGATTTTGGCCTCTTTTGTCATAGGTCTTTTTGACCAGACAATCCAAAAATATGTAGCCCTAGCCGTTTTGATGCCAATCGTTGCCTCTATGGGTGGCAATGCCGGGACCCAGACCCTGACGGTAGTGGTGCGAAAGCTGGCTCTTGGCGAGATAGACTGGCAAAATGCCAAACAGGCGCTTTTGCAAGAGACGATGATCTCCTTTTTCAATGGGCTCATCTTTGCCGTTGTAATGGGAGCGATCGCTTGGATATGGTTTCATGACCCGATGTTGGGGGTCGTAATCGCTTTGGCCATGGTGATCAATCTTTTAGCAGCCGGATTTTTTGGGGCCGTTATCCCTTTGTTTCTTAAAAAAATTGGTTCGGATCCCGCAGTGGGCAGCAGCGTACTGCTCACCACCGTCACGGATGTGGTAGGATTTTTCGCCTTTTTGGGACTTGCGAAAATGATGTTGGTGCATTGAAATGATCAAAATAGAGCCTTTGACAAAACCAAAATTTATCAAGCCAGTAACCATCTGGTATGAGCGAGACGGGAAGAAACTACGCTGGGAGGCGGTGCAGGCTTATGATAGCGTAGCGATCTTGCTGTTTGATTCTGTCCAAGAGGCTTTTGTGCTGGTCAAGCAGTTTCGGCCGGCTCTGTATATGCAGCAAGGCTTAGAATATAGCTACGAGCTATGTGCCGGTATCGTGGACAAAGACAAAAGCCTAGAGCAGATCGCCATTGAGGAAGTGGTGGAAGAGACAGGCTATAAGGTGGACACAATCAACAAGATCACCAGTTACTACACTTCCGTAGGTTTTGCCGGCAGTCGCCAGACGCTCTTTTATGCCCAAGTGCATGAGCGTATAGGCAAGGGTGGCGGGATAGAGGATGAGCGCATAGAAGTGGTGCATCTACCTATACGTGAGGCAAAAGCTTTTATGATGGATGAGTCCAAACCCAAAACTCCCGGACTACTTTTTGCCTTTTGCTGGTGGTTTGAGCGTTTTAGCGATTGACGCAAAGTTTGGAAAAAGCCTCCACATACTCCCAAAAAGCCGGTTTGGGCTTTTTATCGTTTAGGAAAAAAAGGCTATTATCGCTTTAGCCGATACGATTATAAAACGACGCATTTCCTCCACTCCCAACGCCTCGAAAAACTCTTTGGGCGGATTGGAAAACTCCACCTTTTCGCCTTTTTGGGTATCGCTTATCTTATACATTTTGCTATTTCTCGCAATACCTCTTCAGTAAGCAATCATACGCATCGATCCGCCTGTCTCTTAGAAACGGCCAGGTATCGCGTACCTCTTTTATACGCTCAAAATCGATAAGAGCTTCTACCACCTCCTCTTCCTCTTTGGCTTTGGCCAAAAACTCCCCTTGAGGACCGCACGCAAAACTATGGCCCCAAAAACGGATACCGGCCAGACAGCCGCTGCTATCGAGCTCAAATCCTACCCTGTTGACGCTAAGCAGCGGTAAGGCGTTGGCGATGGCGTGGGCGCGCTGGATAGTGATCCAAGCATCGAGTTGGCGGCTCTTTTCTTCATCGTTGTCTTGGTCAAACCAGCCAATAGCCGTTGGATAGATAAGTATCTGTGCTCCTTTGAGCGCCATAATTCGAGCCGCTTCTGGATACCACTGATCCCAGCATACGAGTACTCCAAGTCTGCCTACGCTCGTCTCCACCGGCTCAAATCCCAAATCTCCGGGGGTAAAGTAGAATTTTTCGTAAAAACCCGGATCGTCTGGGATATGCATCTTGCGATATTTGCCAGCTATCTTGCCATGGTCGAAGATAACGGCGGTATTATGGTATAGACCCGGAGCGCGCTGTTCAAAGAGGCTAGCTACCAATACCTTTTGTTTCTCTTCGCTTACCCATCGCCAAAACTCCACATCGGTCTCAAAATCTTTGGCCAAATCAAAGTTGGCTATATCTTCGTTTTGACAAAAGTATGGACCTTGATGGAGCTCTGGCAGTACTATAAGCTGGGCATCGGTTTGATCGATTAGTTCGAGGCTGTGTTTGATCGTCGCTTCTTTGGAGCCTTGGTAGCTTTGTTGGATGAGGGCGGCTTTCATCTCTCTCCTTGTAAGAATGTGATGCTAAAAGCTAAGGCTGCTAGCAAAATGATGGTGGCCGTAGCCGAGATATCAAGATAGTAGGCTATCGTAAGTCCCGATGCGATGATGAAAAAGGCTATTGGGACGCTTAGCAGTACCATTTGCCAAAAATTTTTGGCAAAACGCTCGGCGATGTAGGGCGGTATGCTAAAAAGGGCGATGACGAGGATAAGACCGATGGAGCGAATGCTCATCACGATCGTCAAGGCTATGAGGAGGAGCGTACAAGTATGGAGCAAGGCTACGGGCACGCTTCTCGTAAGAGCAAACTCTTTATCGTAGGCGATGGCAAGAAGCTGGTGGTAAAAAACGGACAAAAAAAGAGTCGCTAGCAGATCAACCGCTCCCATAAACCATAGATCCGAGTTTGGAATCATCAAAATGTCGCCAAAGAGATAGCTTAAAAGATCGGTTGTATATCCGGGGGTCAAATCGGTGAAAATAATTCCTATGCTCATCCCTACGGCCCAAAGTACGCCAATAAAGATATCTAGGTGTCGGTGGCGACGATAGGTCATAAATGCAAGAAGCAGCGCCAAAGCCACGGCAAAAAGAGTAGCGCCAAGGAGGATGGAGCTCCCAAGATACAAAGCCATTCCCACCCCGCCGTAACTGCCGTGGGCGATGCTGGCGGCGAGGTAGTTGTATCGGTTGATAAGCATAAGCGATCCTACCACGCCAATGGCCACACTCAAAAGAGCCGCCGCAAAGAATGAGTTGGCAAAAAAGTGGAGCATCTCACCCATCGCATCGCCTCTTAAGCTCTTCAAACAGCTCCATTTCGCAAAAATGCCCTCCGTTATTTTTGAGTTTGAGAGGAATATTTTCGTGTATAAAGAGTCTTCTATTGAGATAAAAGACCCGATCCACTCCCTCAAGGAGGATATTGATGTCGTGACTAATGACGATTTTGGTCATCTTGAGGGTTTTGAGTATCGCATAAATCCGTTTTTGGGCGTTTATATCCACGGCGGCCGTGGGTTCATCGAGAATCAAAAGTTTTGGTTTGGTGATTAAAGCTCGAGCCAGCAAGACTCGCTGGCGTTCCCCGCCGCTGAGGTTCGCTATTTTTTTATCGAGCAGAGTATCAATTTCTAACTCTTTGGCCACTTGAGCAAGCAGTTTATAGTCCGTTGCGTCAAAGCGAAATTTTTTGGGCCCAAGTCGTCCTTGCAGGATGACTTCACGAGCCAGCAACGGAATCTCAAGATTGAAATTGACGTTTTGGGGCAGATACCCTACTAGGTGGCGGGCTTGCAAAGGAGGCTTGTTGTATAGCAAGATCTCTCCTTTGGTAGGCTGCACGAGTCCTAGCAAAAGCCGTATAAAAGTGCTTTTCCCCCCTCCGTTTGGCCCGATGATAGCGATGTACTCTTGATCCCAGATAGTAGCGGTGACATCTTCGAGCACATACTCTTTATCGTAGCGAAAGTAGAGCCTACGAACCTCAACTGCCGGTAATCGCACGGGCAATCCTGAGGATATTTTGCTCCCAATCCTGGGCTAGCGGATCGATGCGCATCACTTTGGCGCCAAGCTTTTTGGCCAAAAAACGGGCGCTTTTTTGGGGAAATTGGGGTTCGATGAAGATGACGCGAATGCCAAGCTCTTTGGCCGTTTGGATCAAACGCATCAGTTGGGCCATTTTAGGCTCTTTGCCCCCGGTTTCAATGGCGAGCTGCTTGAGGCCGTAGCTTCTGGCAAAGTAACCTAAAGATGGATGGGATATCAAAAAGGCTTTGGTGTGGCTGTGCAGTACCATCGAAAAAATTTGGGTATCTATTTGAGCTATTTTGGCGATGAAAGCTTTATAATTGTCGAGATACTCCTCTTGGTGGGCCGGATCGAGTCGTACCAGCTCCTCAAGGACCATTCTAGCTATTTGTGTGACCAAGTTGGGAGCCAGCCAGACATGGGGGTCTAAAAGCTCTTTTTCGCGATTCTTTTGATAGGTATGCTCGGTGATGGGATAGCGTCTGATATATTTGGTGGAGTCAACGAGGCGGAGCTTTGGGTTTGCCGAGGATATGCGATCTTTCCATGCTCGCTCAAAGGGTACACCGATGGTAAAGTAGAGTCTGGCTTTTTTGATTTGAAGCAGCTGGGAGGGTTTGAGGGAGTAGGTGGCAGGACTTGCCCCTTTGGGGATTAGGGGTATCACTTCAAAACGATCTTTGGCAATTTGATCGATAAAGTATTTTTGGGGCAAGATAGAGACTAAAAGGGTCTCCTTGGCTAGTATTGGTAGCGCAAAGAGTACAAAAAACAGCAATTTCATATTTTTAATCCTCATACAGATTCATACAGCTACAATGCAGCGAGCCCCCCTGACGGATAAGAATCCTCGCATCAATGCCTATGATCTCTCTATCTGCGAAGTATCGTCCTAAAATTTTTAGAGCCTCTTCGTCTTTTGGATCGCCGTACTGAGGGACTAAAAGTGCGTCGTTAATTATAACAAAGTTGGCGTAACTAGCCGGAAGTCTTTGACCTTGATAGTAAATGGGCGCTACCCAAGGCAGCTCCACTAGATCATAGCCAAAACTTTTTAGCTGCCCTTTCATTTTACGAAGCTCTTCATAATGGGGATCCTTTGGATCGTCACATCCTATATATGCGATGGTGTGAGGATTGATGAAACGGGCCAACATATCGATATGGCCGTCGGTATCGTCGCCTTCGAGAAAGCCGTAGTCGAGCCAGAGGATCGTGTGGGCGTGGAGGATTTTTTTGAGATAGGTTTCTATTTGGGCTTTGTTGAGGTGGGGATTGCGGTTGGCTTCGAGTAAACAGCTCGACGTCGTTAGTATAACCCCCTCTGCGTTGCTCTCGATACTTCCGCCCTCTAGTACGAAGCCCAGCTTTTTCGTGCCAAAGAGGCGGCGATTGAGCTGGTTGTCTAGGTTGGCCGGGTATTTTAGTCCCCAGCCGTTAAAGATGCAATCTCTTAGCTTGAGCCCTTTTTTTGTATGAACGCTAATGGGGCCGTAGTCTCTGATCCATGTGTCGTTGGTAGGCAGTGTGATGGTTTGGATCGGATATTTTGAGGGGGAGAAATTGAGCTCTTCGGCGGTGATGACGATCACTTTTTGGTATTTTGAGACAAGGCGGATGAAATGGTCGTAAAAGGCTCGCACCTCATCTAGATAGGGGAGCCAGTCGCTTTCCTCGTGGGGATAGGTTACAAGCAGCGCTTGCTGTTTTTGCCACTCGGCTCGCATCAAGGCTCAAGGCAAACGGATGATTTTGATGTTGGCCGAGGCCTTGAGCTTTTGGAAATACTCTTTGACGCTTTTGCCTCTGGTCGTATTGGCCAGTTTTTTAAGGATGTAGCCTTTGGCCTCTTCAAAAGGGATCTTTTCGCTTCCTTCCTTTTTGGCCACATAGAGGAGCATATAGCGATCCCCTAGCGGCAGTACCGGACCAAAATGACCCTCTGGGATTTGGGAGAGCAAGGTAGCAAATTGGGGGTTGACCTTATCTAGCTCTATCCTCTCTTTTCCTTTTTGGAGCAGTGATGGATTTTGGGGCTGATACAAAGGATTTTGGGCAATTTGTTCCAAAATCTCTTTGGATGGGGAGATGTATTTGACGATATCGACCGCTTTGGCCACTTCAAACTCTTTGGGATGGTTTTGGTAGTACTCCTTGAGCTGCTCTTGAGTAGGGGCTTTGGATTGGAGTTTGGCGATGGTTTGGTAGAGCTTCTTGCGAAGAAGCTGCTCTTTAAAGCTGTTTTTATACTCTTGCCACGAGAGCCCTTTGGACTCTATGGCTTCACGGAGCGAAAAGATATCCATTCCTTTTGATCTGGCAAAATCATCAATGGCGTTTTGGACTTCAAAGTCGCTTACGGCGATGCCTAGCTTTTTGGCTTGAGCGGCTTCGAGTTTTTTTTGGATGAGCAGATCGATCGCATCTTTTTTAGAAATATGCAAAGCTTGGGCCGTTTGCTCTATCTCATATGTAGTAATGGGCTCATTATTGACGATAATGGCGAGGCCATCTAAAAATTTGGCGTACAAGACGCCGGTTGCGAGTAGGGCCAAAAGCGCTTTTTTCATACAAAGCCTTTGTTGTTTTTGACCATTTTACCACTTTATAACTAATATTTGGTTAAAATAAAGACAAAAAAAGAGGGATAAAAATGGTTGTAACTAGATTTGCGCCCAGTCCTACGGGCTATTTGCACATAGGCGGGCTTCGTACGGCACTTTTTAACTGGCTGTGGGCTAGAAAAAATGGCGGGAAGTTTATTTTGCGTATCGAAGATACGGATCTAGCTAGAAACAGCCAAGAAGCCACGCAGGCCATTTTGGAGGCCTTTGAGTGGGTAGGACTCGATTATGATGGAGAGGTGGCCTATCAATCTAAGCGTTTTGATATCTATAAACGCTATATCCAAAAGCTGCTTGATGAGGGCAAAGCCTACTACTGCTATATGACAAAAGAGGAGCTCGATCAGCTGCGAGAGGAGCAGATGAAGCGAGGCGAGCGGCCTAGATACGATAGAAGATATCGAGATTTTACCGGTACGCCTCCTGAGGGGATCAAGCCGGTGGTACGTATCAAAGCGCCGCTAGAGGGCGATATCGTTTTTGAAGACGGCATAAAAGGCACGATTACCATTAAAGCTGAGGAACTAGACGATTTTATTATCGCCAGAAGCGACGGGACGCCCACCTACAATTTCGTGGTGGCTATCGACGATGCGCTTATGGGCGTGACGGATGTGATTCGAGGGGACGATCATTTGTACAATACCCCAAAGCAAATCATCGTATACGAGGCTCTTGGCCTCCCTTTGCCAAGGTTTTATCACGTGCCGATGATCCTCAACGAACAGGGCAAAAAGCTCTCCAAGCGTGATGGGGCGATGGATGTGATGGAGTATAAGCGTATGGGCTATTTACCAGAGGCGCTGCTCAACTTTTTGGTGCGTCTTGGGTGGAGTCACGGCGATCAAGAGATCTTTAGTCTTGAGGAGATGAGGGAGCTTTTTGATCCCAAAGATATCAACAAATCGGCTTCGGCCTACAACCTCTCCAAGCTGGAGTGGCTCAACGCCCACTATATCAAAAACTCTCCTAACGAGCGGCTTGTGAAACTCCTGGAGGATTTTGGAGTGTTTTTAGCCGATCATGACCGCAAGGAGATATTGCTCGACGCCCTCAAAGAGCGAGCCAGGACGATCAAAGAGCTAGCCGATATGGCCAAGGAGATCTTGGAAGCTCCCAAAGAGTATGAACCAAAAGCCCTAAAAAAGGCTCTCAAAGGGGAGTGGAGGGAAATTTTGCACTACTTTTTGGCCAAACTCCAAGAAAAAGAGCCCCATCTACCCGTAGATTTTCATGGGGTGCTAGAGGAGGTGGTCAAAGACAAACAGATCGGTTTTGGAAAAATAGGCCAGCCTCTTAGAGTAGCACTGCTTGGTCGTATGAGTGGCCCCGATCTGGCCGATGTGATGGCTATCATTGGCAAAGAGGAGACGATAAAACGAATAGAAAATTTACTAAAGGCTGATGTATGAGACAAAGGGCGTTGGAGTACCACAAAGGAAAAAGGAGCGGCAAGTTTGAGATATGCATTACAAAGCCTTTTGAGACCCAAGAGGATCTGAGTCTTGCCTATACCCCGGGGGTAGGAGAAGTATGCAAAGTCATCGAAGAAAAGCCCGATCTTGCCTACGACTATACGGCCAAGTCCAATCTCGTAGCCGTCATTAGCAACGGCACGGCGGTACTGGGACTAGGGGATATCGGAGCGCTTGCTAGCAAACCGGTGATGGAGGGTAAAGCGATTTTGTTTAAAAAGTTTGCCGATATCGATAGTTTCGATATAGAAGTGGATGAAAAAGATCCCCAAAAATTTATCCAGATCGTCCAAGCCATCTCTCCGACCTTTGGAGGGATCAATCTTGAAGATATCAAAGCGCCCGAATGTTTTGAGATAGAGGAGAAGCTCAAAGAGATCACCGACATTCCAGTGATGCACGATGATCAGCACGGCACGGCCATCGTGACGAGCGCGGGGATGATTAACGCTTGTGCCCTCACTAATCGGCGTACGCAAGAGCTTAAAGTTGTGATCGTAGGCAGCGGGGCGGCAGCCATTGCGAGTGCTAGGATGTATCGCCATTTTGGTGTGGAGGATATCATCCTTATCGATTCCAAAGGCGTAGTACATACCGCACGCCAAGACATCAATCGCTATAAAAGGGAGTTTGCCTATCCTAAAATTATTAGTCGGGCCGAGGCTTTTGAAAGAGCCGATATGCTTTTGGGGCTTAGTCAGCCAGGAGCCGTAACTAAAGAGGATATCGCCAAAATGGCACCAAAACCCATTGTCTTCGTTTGCTCCAATCCAGTGCCTGAAATTATGCCAGACGAAATACGAGAAGTGCGTCCGGAGGCGATCATCGCTACGGGGCGTAGCGATTTTCCAAATCAGGTGAACAACGTCTTAGGTTTTCCTTATATTTTTCGAGGGGCGCTAGATACGAGAAGCAAGGCCATCAATTACGATATGATGGTGGCTGCCGCCAAAGCTTTAGCGGCTTTGGCAAAAGAGGAGGTACCTCAAAAGATCAAAGAGATCTATGGCAAGGATTTGCGATTTGGACCAGACTACATCATCCCAACCCCCTTTGATCCAAGACTTTTACCAAAGGTGAGTTTGGCCGTTGCCAAAGCGGCGGTTGCGAGCGGGGCGGCTAGAGTAGTGCCCAATTGGGAAGAGTATGAGAGGAGTTTGGTCAAATAATGGGTCTTGGTTTTTCAAAAAAGTAGCCTTGGGAGTAGTCGATACCGATATTTTTGACCTCCTCGAATATGGCGGCGTTGCTGACAAACTCCGCTATGGTCTGGATACCCGACTCCTTGGCTAGATCGTGGATGGCTCGTACTACTCGCCTTGCGTTTTGGCTCGTTGGAAGCTGTTCAATAAGCGAGCCGTCTATTTTAATGTAATCGATCTCCATATTAAAAATATGGGCAAAGTTGGAGTAGCCGCTGCCAAAATCGTCAATGGCTACTTGGCAGCCTTGAGCTTTGATGATGGAGATGAAATCTTTGACCGTTTTATAGTCTTTGAGGGTTTCACTCTCTAAGATTTCAAAAGTGATAAAAGGAGCCATATTGGCGTTTTGTTTGAGGAGCTCTCCTAAGAGTTTAAGAATATCGGGATTTTCGATATCGTTCATCGAGATGTTCAAAGAGATCGGTTTTTGGAGTTTTTTTAGGGCAAGGAAGCTTTTGTAGAGCATTGCTTTGGTGATTTTAGGATACAAACCCATCTCTTTGGCCAAGTCCAAGTAGGGATAGATGCTCTCATAGCGATCCTTTTCTCTAATCCTGCCCAAAGATTCGTACTTGGCTATGGCTCCCGTGGCGTTGTGGATGATGGGTTGGAAAAATGGGACGATATAATCTTTTTGTACCGCCTCTTTGATGGTTTTGCTTTTTTTGATATTTTCTTTTATCTGCTCAAAATAGTCCAGCTCTTTGCTAAAAATGGCGTAGTTGCGGTGATAACGCTCTTTGATGGATCGCAAAGCCATATCCGCACTCTCGAGTAAAGGCCGTTTTCGCGTCATTCCCACAGAAACGCTGACAAAAAATTCGATATTTTTAAAAGTGATCTTTTCTTTGTTGAAAGTCTCTATAATCGACGAGGCGAACCTTTTCTCGTCAATGGGCGTCTTTTCGTCTATCAAAACCCCAAATTCGTCCGAGCCTAGCCGATAGAGTTTTGCCTCGTAATGCAAAGGCAAGGCTTTTTGGAGAATCTTTGCACTTTGTCGTAGGATATGGTCCCCCACTTTATTCCCGTAAAAGTCGTTGTACTGCTTGAATCTATTGATATCGACGATGGCAAAGAAAGGGGAGGCGATTCGTCGGATATCTTGTTTGTAGGCCCGTCTGTTTAAAAGTCCGGTCAAATCGTCGGTAATGGCGTAGTGTTGCAGTTTGCTCTGCAGCTCTTTAAGAGCGCTGTTTTCTTGAGAGAGCCGATGGATGAGGTACAAGATGCCAAGAATGGAGAGAAAATAAAAAAAGAGCAAGAGATAAAAGAGCTCTTGCACCTTTTTGCCTTGCTGGGCAAAATATCGCTCTAGGCTGTTTTCTAAACTTTTGAGGGTCTGTATGGTTTGCAAATGGGTGATGGTATGCAGCGTGGTAGTGTAGGAGGGAAAGGCGTGTACGAAGAGTTTGGTATGGATGAGGAGGCGAAAAAGATACTCTTTGGGATTTTTGTGTTTGATAAAAGAGTTCAGTAAATCCGCCTCTTTTTGAATAGGATGTAAAAAATCTGGATCCAGAGCATTTTTGGCTAGTAGGATATCTCCTTCCAAACGCAAAATGGCTGTGGCGATCTTTTTTTGTTTGAGATATTTGGGGGGCATGTTTTGAAGCATCCGCAAAAGATAGGTGATGGAATTTTTGATGGTAGCGTTGGTCTGTTTGAATTTTTCTATTTGTTCTAGTTTGTGTACAAGCAGTTTTTCGTAGCGTTCATAGATGGTACGAAGCTCTTCATTTTGGTTTAGGATAGGAAAAGTTTTTGCCTGTTGGATGCTTGTTTGCAGCCGTTTTTGAATGGAGGAGAGCTCATCATAATTTTGATAGAGGAAAAAGGAGTTTTTGAGTACCTCATATTCCAAACGGGTCTCATCGTGTAGCATCTCTTTGGTCCAAGAGGAGAGTTGGGTGCGGGTTTGGAAATAGTGTTGACTATATTGCTGGAAAAACCAAAAAAGCGCAAATCCTACGACTCCTAAAAAGATAGTAAAAAGGAGTCGCATCCTACTCCTCCTCTTGGAGAATGGCCGGTGGTCGGCCCGTTAGGGTCTTAAGAAAGGCTACGATAGCCTCTTGCTCTTTGGCAGAGAGGTAAAAGCCTAAGTTGTAGTATGTCATCTTGGCGACGGCTTGGCGCAGCGTAGGGATAGAGCCATCGTGGAAATATGGAGCGCTTAAAGCGACGTTGCGAAGTGAGGGGACTTTGTAAACCCCTTTATCTTTGGGATTTTTGGTCACTTCGTAGCGGTCGTGGGGTAAAGGACCCGGATAGGGGATGAGCGTGCCTATCTTTTGGAAAGAGTTGCCCCCTAAGTTGACGCCGTTGTGGCAGGTGACGCATCCGAGCTCTTTAAAGAGCAAATAGCCTCGCCGCTCCTTGGGAGTAAGAGAGACCTCTTTTCGCAAGAAGCGATCGAATTTGGAGTTTGGAGTATAAAGAGCTTTTTCAAATTCGGCAAGAGCTTGGGTGAGCATATCAAACGTGATTTTTTGGCCGCCAAACAGACGCTCAAAAGCTTTTTTGTAGTAAGGAGAGTTTTGTAAACGGGCAAGGAGCGAGCTTGTGCTCATATTCATCTCTTTGGGATTATGTAAAGGGCGGGCCGCTTGCTCTTGCAGCGAGGAGGCTCTGCCGTTCCAAAACTGGGCAAATTGAAAAAAGGCGTTATACACCGTAGGTGCGTTGAGCTCTCCTTTTTGACCCCCTACTCCTTGGGAAAGAGCGTGGTCGTCCGCTCCGGCGTGGGATGGTTTGTGACAGCTAGCGCAAGAGACGGATTTGTCGCTTGAGAGGAGCGGATCAAAAAAGAGGCTTTTGCCAAGTAGTGCTAGTTTCTTATCGTAGGCTATCTTTTTGGGAATGGGTGCAAAGGGGAGCTGGGCAAGAAGAAGCAGCGGTAGTATGAGTGGTAGAATTAGTCTCATTTTTTACTCTTTTAGCCAGATATAAAAATTTTTTAAGCCCCATTTTCTCTTTTTTTTGGATTTTATATCCAATGAGTTTTAAGTAGTGCCTGATCTCTTTTTGACTTACTCCGCTTCGCTTGGCGTAGCGTTTGAGTAAGTAGGTAGGTATTTTGGTATGGGACTTTAAAAAATTATCGGCTAAGGCCGCATACTCTTTAGCTTTTTGGGGGTGGTAGCAAAATCTGGCAAAAACAAAAGGCAAACCCGTCCTTTTATACCATAAAGAGGCTAGATCCTTACAGGTAGGATTTTTTTGAAGCAGAGCTTTATCCCCTATGCGCACCTCTCCTTGTATGCCAAGCACCTTGGCTAAAACATTGGAGGTATTGGACTCCTCGTCCTCTTTGGGCGGACCGGGACAAACAAGAACGCTCAAAACTCTTTGGTAAGCCACGATCCCAAAGTCGCTACAACGATATTTTGGGGAGAATATACTCGATATTACCGCCGCTTCCACCCGCCTTTTGACAAATTTTTTGTTGACCTGTGCAGGAGTGCCTTTATAAAATTCCAAAGCTTTGCGACTGCTGGAGTTTTTGAGCTCTTTTTTTAAGAAAGTATAAAAAGGAAGTAAATTAATATAGTCTATTTTGCCGATAATCATAAAAATTATTATATTCAAATTTTTGATAAAATAGGTCCAAAGAAAGTAAAAAAAGGAAAAAAGATGGTACAAGTGGAATTTTTAGGGCCTATTGGAAAGAATCCAATCGCTTTAGAGGCTAAAAATCTCAAGGATGTGGCCAAAGAGCTTCAAAAAGATGAGGAGCTTAAAAAATGGCTTGGCGAGTGTGCGGTCGCTGTCAACGATCGGCTTGTGCAAACTTTGGATGTAGAGCTCAAAGAGGGAGATAGAGTAACGCTTCTTCCTCCCGTATGCGGAGGTTAAGATGTTAGAGCTTTATCGTGGAGAGCTGGATGTGGACAAGATATTTTTTCGATGGCGAAAGTGGGGGGAGAGGAAAAATTATGGAGCCTTTATTACTTTTGTAGGCACGGTGCGAGCCGAAAACGATATAGAGGCCTTGAGTTTTGATGTATATGAGCCTATTTTGACTCAATGGTTTGAGGAGTGGCAGCAAAAAGCTAGAGCCAAGGGGGCTTATTTGATGATGGCCCACTCCATTGGTGATGTGCCGGTGCATACATCCAGTTATATGGCGGCGGTCTTTAGTCCAAAGCGCCGAGTAGCTTTGGAACTTATTGACGAGTTTGTAGAGGATTTTAAGGCAAACGCCCCCATATGGAAATACGATGTCATAACTGGGAAGCGCCGCTACGCGCGTGAACGCAGTCATAAGATAGTTGGCAGCGGTTTGCTTGCGGATACATAACCCTCATAGGGATGAATATCTTTTAATTGCATTATGATTTTATGATAGAATAAACCAATAAGGAGTTGATAAATGGCTTTAAAACCGAAAAAATGGCTTATGAGTATTTTTGGCGTCAACTATCAAAATAATGAAGAGGAGACGGAGGTCGATCCGACCCATACGATGATTATCCCTAGGGGAACCAACGTAACGGGTCGCATAATAGGCAATGATTCTGTCCATTTGGATGGATACTACCAAGGGAATATCAAGGTCAATAACATAGTTATTTTGGGAACTACGGGAGAGCTTTATGGGGATATTAAAGCCCAACGGGTCATTATCAATGGCCATTTTCAAGGCGATATCATTGCAGATAGCGTAGAGATATTGGAAAAAGGGAAGTGTGAGGGCAAGATACAAGCTAATAAAGTCTTGATCAAAGGACATTATAAAGGAAAGCTTTTGGCCGGCGGACTTTTTATCGATGCAGGGGGAGAAACCTATGCCGATGCTCAGATAAAAAAGGTGGTGGTGGCCGGATTATTGGAAGGAAACGTGGCCTGTAAAGAGCTTCGAACCCTTCCAACATGCGTCTTGCGGGGTAAAATGTTTGCCGACGAGATACAAAACGAGGGTGGAAGGATAGAAGGGTATATTGGACGATATACCGATCTTGCCGCTCAAGATCAAGAGATGGCCTATTATCTTAATATCTTTAACTCCCGCAGCGACTACATTCTTTTAGAAGATAAAGAGTATGAAGTGGATGTGGAAGAGGAGCTAAAAAAAGAGAAAGAACAAGGGGAAAACGAGTGTATAGAAGTGCTCATAGACAATAAAAAAGGAGAGAAACGATGAGAAGTTTTACAGCTCTGTTTTTTTTGATGATATGGATGCTCGGGGCTAATAGTTTGTTTGCCGAAAAATTAAAGGTCAATATCACAAAAGATTTGCCATATGTGGATGTGGACGTGTGGGGCGTGCCCGTACGGATACAGCGCATTCAAGATACCCATCATAAATTACGCAACAGCTATATACGAACTTCTCGCCCCACTCCGCCCTTTTATATCCAAAAGTTTCAGCCGATTCCGGGGATAGAGACTTATGGGGAGCTAGAGACTATCTACTTTATTCGTGATAAATTAAACAGCGATCAAGGGCTGCTCATAGATGGGCGAATGCCTCAGTGGTACAAGCAAGGGACTATCCCCGGAGCGATGAACATCCCCTTTTCCATGTTGGCGGATAAGCGTTATACCGAGAAAATTCTTTCGTTGTTTGGTGCGCAAAAAAAAGGGGATAAGTGGGATTTTTCTAAAGCTTTGACCATTTTAGTCTTTGATAACGGGCCTTGGTGTCAACAAGCCGTTACGGCGATAAAACATCTTGTGGCGCTTGGATATCCAAAAGAGAAGATCAAGTATTATAGAGGCGGGATGCAGTATTGGCAAATTGTCGGACTGACTGTCTTTAATCCTATTACGTTAAAAGAGGTTAAATATTAAAAGTGAAAAGATTTTGATTAGAGGTTTTTAAAGTGTATTGATAAAAGGATATAAAATGACACGATTACTTATCGCTTTTTTTCTACTATTTACTTTGGGCAATGCGGGCCCGACGACGAGTGAGTTGGCCAAGGATATCAATTTGGCCGGTAAACAAAGGATGTTGATACAAAGAATGAGCAAAGAGGCCTTGATGGTAGCTCTTCATGTGAATGAGCAAGAGGCAAAAAAAGATTTAAAAAAAGATATGGAGCTTTTTTCAAGGACTTTACAAGGTCTGTTGCAAGGGGATAAAGAGTTAGGGCTTGTCCCCGTAGAAGATCAAAAGATCAAAGAGGCAATTAGTGATTTGCAAAAGCGTTGGGCGCCTTTTAAGCAGGCTTTAGAAAAAGTAATAGATGGAAATTTTGATAAAAAAACGATTGAATATATAAAAAAGAATAATTTAGATCTATTAAAACGGATGAATGCGATCGTGGAGATGTATGTAGCCTTAAACAAAGGGGCTAAGATAAAAAGAGCGCAAGCGATAAATCTTGCGGGTAAAGAGAGAATGCTCTCTCAAAAAATTGCTAAAGACGTACTGCTCGTACAATACGGATATAAAGATCAAGCACCAATCCTTCGCGAAGATAAAAAATTATTTGCCAGAATTTTACATGGATTGCAAAAAGGGGATAAAAAGCTTGGGCTAGAAGAGACGAAACTGCCGTGGATCAATAAGGAACTGCATAAAGCCCAAAAGATGTGGCAAGAGTATGAGAAACTAGCCGTACCTAAAAAACTATCCAAAGAAAAATTAAGGGCATTGGTGCAAAAAAGTAATCTTTTGTTGAGCCAGATGGATAAGATTACCAAAATGTATGAGAAGTCTATCAATCGAGAAAAGCGCGCGCGAGCCCTTTCGCAGTTGGTAAGCAGTTTTGAAAAACAAGAGCAAGAGGCCAAACATATTATCAATCTTGCCGGTAAACAGCGAATGTTGACCCAGCGTATGAGTAAATTGGCGTTGATGGATGCTTTGAATATCGATAAACAAAAAACGCAAAAATTACTTAAAAATTCCTATCAATTGTACGATAAAACTCTTCGCGGTTTTTTGGTGGGGGATAAGGAGCTGCAGCTACCGCCCGCAAAAAACGAGGTTATTAAAAAGGAGATCGCAAAAGTGCAAGAGGTTTGGAAACCTTTTAAAAAAAGTGTAGAGCAAGTACTCGCCTCACAAGGAAAGGATCCCAACGCTTTGGCTTATATCATAGCCGATAACGAAGAGCTTTTAAAAAGATCGAACGATCTCGTGCAAACTTTCAAAAAAGAGTATGCTACTCATAATTTTTTGGAAGACGCCAGAAAAGAGATTGTCGATATTGCGGGACGTCAACGGATGTTGACGCAAAAAATGACAAAAGAGAAGATGCTTGTGACATTGGGTATCGATCCTCAAACCAATTGGAAAAAGATGGTAACGACTGTAGAATTGTTTGATACTTCGCTAAAACGATTGATGTATGGAGACAAAAAGCACTATATCATCAAGCCCACCAATCCAAAACTGGTGGCTCAGTATAAGAAAGTGGCCTCTTTGTGGCAAGAGCTCAAACCTCTTTATTTAAAAAAGAAAAATAGTCCTAAAGAACTTAATCGCATTATTCAAAAAAATCCCATTCTTTTGAAAGAGATGGATAAAGCTGTTAAACTTTCAGAAGTAGTACTTGAATATTAAAAAGGATCGTCGATGAGAATTGTGGTCACTCTTGTTTTGTTGGTGGGTCTAGCCTTTGGTGCGACGAAGAAAAAAGAAGATGAGATCTATCTTGTCAAAATCACCCCAGATATCCCTTATGTTTATGTAGATCATAAGGGTGTTAAGGTCAAAGTGATGCGTATTCAAGATACCAATCATCTTCTTACCGACGATTATAGTAAAACTTCTCGGCCTTGTCCTCCCTTTTGTATCCATCCTATCAAGGTGGATAAAAGGGTCAAGACGGTGGCAACGGTAGAAGTCGTGAAATTTATGAGAGATAAAGTAAATAGTGGGAAAGGGATTATTATCGATGCACGGCTTCCTAAATGGTATTATGCCGAGACTATTCCCTCAGCCATTAATGTTCCTTTTACTTTTTTGGAGTCCAATCCTTCCAAGGAAAAAATCGTCGCTTTTTTTAAACTGCTTGGTGCAAAAGAGAAAAACGGCAAGCTAGACTTTTCAAACGCAAAAGAGTTATTAATTTTTTGTAATGGCGTATGGTGTGACCAATCGCCACGGTTGATTAGAAATTTAATAAAGTATGGATATCCCGCAGACAAAATCCTGTATTACCGCAACGGTATGCAAGGATGGAAGCTGTTGGGACTTACGACTGTGGTCGAAAAAGGAAACTTTATCAAAAACAGTCAAACCAAATAGAAAGGAAAAACCATGAAACGAAATACAAGTGTTGAAGAAGAATTCTTTGCTTATGGAGAAGGCGCTAATGGAGCACATGATCCAAATGATCATCATTTCAAGGCTGCTCCGACTCCGAGTCCTTTTTCCAAGATAATTCAAATACTTCTTATTATTGTACTGATCGCTCTTTTGATCGTGTTGGGTATTATAGGATATATGTATGCCAAAAAGGCTTTTGCTGAACATCAAGGTGCAAAACCGGTAGCCGCGGTGGAAAAAAAAAAGCAACATGCTTCCACGACGGCCCCACAATCCTCCCTCATATCGCAAGGAGTTAGCACTCTAACCACGGCGACACACTCCAACCAATCAAAAAGTTCCTTAGCGGCAGCATCTTTTGTATCCCAAACTAAACAGACGGCTGCCGTCTCGTCTAATTCCAAAAAAAGTGTGTCTGCACAAGTCCAAAGTACTATGGTGGCCCAAAAGGTTCAGTCTGTTTCTGCTTTATCTCAAAAAGTGGCTCAGTCCACAACGAACTCTTCGGTCTCTAGTGCTTTAGCTTCCGTACAAGCGAGTACCAAGCAGACCAAAAAAGTCGCATCATCTTCGGTAGGGCAAAAAAGCGTACAAGAGATGAGTGACGAGGAGTTGATTGAATATCTTCGCTCTTTAAAACCCGATCAGCTAAAAAATATAGATATTGAAAAATTGATTTTAGAGCGTAAAAAAAGCTCCGGATCTAAAAAAAAAGTGGCGGTAGCCAAGACTGAATATCTAAACAACCAAGTTGTTCTGGATAAAAATATACAAAAAAAGAAAAAAGAGGCTACTCCAATTGCTCAATTGAGCCAAAAACTTGCCGCTATCGTGAAAACTCCTCCTGTAATTAAAGAAGCCAAAGAGAAAAGTTATATCAAAGGATTGGTACGAGAAGCTCAAACCAGAGAGGCGGTCAACCGATACTATATCGTGGCACCGGGAGATACATTGTCAAAAATTGCCAAGCGATTTTATGGTCAAGCCTCTGCATATGTAAAAATCTATGAGGCCAATCAGGATATCATTAAAGATCCAAAACTTATTTTTCCGGGGCAAAAGTTAAGAATCCCCAAATATTGAGAGTAGAGTGTAGGTGAAGAACAAATTTATTATAACCATAACCGATGTACATGGAACCAAGCAGTATACGCTGCATCAAATTGTCAAAAAGGTTATATTGGGCATTATCGTTTTAATAGTGATTGCGGTGGGTTTGGCTATGATGCTCTCACACTTCTTGATCCAAGATGTGGAGAATTTACGAAGCCAAACCCAGATTTTAGAACAAACTGCCAAAAGATTAAAGCGTGAAAACAAGCAGCTTGCAGCCAAAAAGAGGCGTTTGGAGCGATTTGGCAATTTTTTGCTTTTGCAGCAAAGAGATCTAGAGTCAAGAAACCAAGAGCTGCGTCAAGCCATACAAGAGCAAAAAGAGAAACTTTTATCTTTGAACGACAAGTTAAAAGAGGTAGAGAAGATTTTGGGTATAGAAGAGGTGGGAGCGGAGAGTAATGTTTCTACGCTCCCAAAACGTGTGGAAAAACTCGAACAAAAGAGTTTGATCTACTTTTCCAAAGTGCAAAAACTCTCAAAATATGAGAAAAAACTTTTATATAGAACCATTCCCATCGGACTTCCCGTACGCTATAGGCGCATATCCGCTCGATTTGGCTATCGGCAACATCCAATTTATCATCGCAAAATGTTCCATTTTGGTTTGGATTTAAGCGCTCCTATTGGTAGAACCGTCTACGCTCCGGCCGATGGGGTGGTCTATTTTGCCGGTGTGCGAAACGGATATGGCAATTTTTTGATGATAGAGCACCCTTTTGGTTTTATGACCGCTTATGGGCATTTGAGTAAGATTTTGGTACGGCCGGGGCAGTATGTCAAAAGGGGCGAACCGATAGCTAAAGTTGGCAATACGGGAAGAAGCACCGGACCCCATCTACACTATGAGGTACGCTACCTCTCTTACTGGCTCGATCCGTTAAAATTTCTTTATTGGGATAGAAAGAACGATTTTGCTTCGATGAAACGGATTCCTAAAGTCGATTGGAACGGATTGTTAAAAGTTTTGCGAAAGCGCTATTTGAGCGTACAAGTCATCAAAAAAGGAGCCAAATGATTAGTTTTGAGGAGTCGGTTAAAATACTTCAAAATCTTCAAGTCCCAATAAGCGGGGTGCAAAAAATCTTTTTAACCGAAGCGGTAGGAGGCTTTTTGGCCGAAGATATCGTGGCCAAAGAGGATAATCCCTCAGCGCCCACGGCGGCAATGGACGGATATGCCATCAAGGCCAAAGACCAGGCAAAGGGGAGCTTGCGAGTCGTCGGCCAAACGCCAGCTGGAAGCGAAGTGGCAAAAGAGCTACGAGAGGGTGAGGCGATCAAGACCTTTACGGGCTCATTGATGCCAAAGGGCGCCGATACGCTCATCCCCATCGAAAATGTGGAGGTGGAGGGTGAGCGAATCCTTATCAAAGAGCCGGTACCCGAGGGTTTTAGCGTGCGTCCGGTGGGTGAGAATTATAGCAAGGGGGAAGTGCTTATCAAAAAAGGCTCTCGTATAGGCTTTGCCGAAGTTGGGGTGATGGCAAGCCTCAATGTGGTGATGCCTCTGGTCTACCAGCGGCCAAAAGTGGGGATACTCTCCACAGGGAGCGAAGTGCTCGAGATCGGAGAGCAGCAAAGCTCCCCGGCCCAGCTAAGAAGCTCCAACAACTATACCCTAGAGGCACTCACCCGTTTGCACGGGGGCGAGCCTGTGCAGTTAGGAGCGGTGGGAGACGAGAAAGCCCAAATCACCGAGGCGATGAGCGAAGGGCTAAGAAGCAGTGATATCTTGGTCACCACCGGTGGGGTAAGTGTAGGGGATTACGATTTTGTCAAAGATGTGGTACGAGAAGCTTTGGGAGCAGAGGTAGCCTTTAAAGGGGTAGTGATCAAGCCCGGTCAGCATGTGATGGTAGCAAGAGCTGGCCAAAAGTTTATCGTCTCTTTGCCCGGATTTGCCTTTTCAAGTACCGTTACTTTCATGCTTTATGTCTTGCCACTTATCTATCGCATGCAAGGCGCAAAGTACCAGCCAAAGATGGTCTATGCCACCCTCGAAGAGCCCTTTGTCAAACGGAGCAAAAAGACGGAGTTCACTCCTTGCAATGTCTCTATTGAAGATGGGGAGTTTTTTGTAGATTTCGCCGGACATAAAGTTGGCAGCAGTGCGATACTGACCAATATGCTAGGCGAGAATAAAGGGCTCGTGGTCACTTCGCCTATAGAGGGTAACAAGGATGCTGGCGAGCGGGTGCTCGTGTGGCTTATCAACTCTATTTGAAAGGATTACAGATGAAGAAGTTGTTTGTACTGCTTTTTGCGGTGGCTCTACTTTTTGGTGCGGAAGCTAAGAAACTGGATAAAAACTTTACTCTTACCACGGTGGATGGTAAAAAGATCCATGTTCATATCAAAAAAAACGGCATTGAGGTCAAAGAGTATCCAAACAAGGTGATTATCCTAGACTTCTTTGGCAAAAACTGCCCTCCGTGCCGAATGGAGATTCCGATTTTAGGCGATTTGCAAAAGAAGATGGCAAATAGTTTACAAATTATTGGTCTACATGTACAGCGACCACTCTCTTCTAGCGATCTTGCGATGTTAAAAAAATTGGGGATCGACTATCCTATAGTCGACTATGCCGTAGACAAAAATAACTATGAGTTTGTAGAGTTTATGGGTGAGCTTACAGGTTGGAGCGGGACTATTCCTTTTATGCTTTTTTTCGATCGCAACGGCAATTATGCGGGATACCATCTGGGAATGGCCGAGGAGAGTAGCCTAGAAAGGTTTGTCCAAAAGCTTGCCAATCCAAAGGTTGAGACTCCAAAAGAGAGCAATGCGACGAAGAAGTAGCCAAAAGGCTACTTTTTCAAAAACTCCTTGATCGTTTGTTCGTCTAATTTTTCTTTGTCATATTTGACTACGATGAGCTTTTCCGTCTCGTTGATATAAAAGTCGGTAATGCCATCCATCACTTTAAGACCGGGAAGTTTCTCTTTATCATACTGATTGAAATCCAAGAAGAGGTTGGCTCGCACTCCCGGATTTCGCATCCCGACGATCCAATAGATCCACACCACACACACGATAAGCACGAAGATCGCTACGGCTTTTTCATGGCCGTACTGATATAAAAGACCTCCTATCGCGCCGCCTAGAAAGATACCGATGTAGGCGAAAGTGTTGGCTACGCCTAAGGCTGCCCCTTTTTGGTGTACTCTAGCAAATTTACTCACAAAACTTTGCAAAAGCGGCTCGAACATATTAAAACCAATGAAGAAGAAAACCGCTCCGGTGGCAAAAAGCAAGAAAGAGTCGCTAAATCCCATCAGCGCAAAGGCGGCGGCGATGAAAAGTACCGAGATGATGAATACCTCTTTGCCTTTGTGATACTTTTCTCCAAAAACGGCTGCAGGACCCATAGCAAGAATTCCAAAGATTACCGCCGGCAGATAGACTTTCCAGTAGTGCTCTGGTCCCATGCCAAATTTTTGTTTCATAAGGATTGGGATCAGGAAAAAGGCGATCGCCATAGTGGAGGAGTGGAATAAAAAGGTGATGTACATCCGTACGAGGTCTTTATCTTTGAAGACCTCTTTGATCTTGGCTTCCTCTTCGCTGTAGTGGTGGACGATTTTGGGGGGTTCTGGGACCGCAGTAAAGAGAATGCCAAGGGCTAGGATCGCTAAGATGGCGGTGAGCCAAAAGAGTGCTTTGACGCTATACAACCCTCCGATGATTGGACCGATAATCATAGCCGCGGCGAAGCTCAGAGCGATCACCATACCCATCACGGCCATAGCATGGGCCCGCTCGTCTTCGCGTACATAATCGGCGATCATCGCCGTGACCACGCTGCCGATTGCTCCAGCCCCTTGCAAGAACCGGCCAAGCAGCAGTACATAGATGTTGTCGGCCAAAGCACAGATCACGGAGCCTATGGCGAAGATCAAAAGCCCTATGAAGATGGTCTTTTTGCGCCCGATCTTGTCGCTTAGGACTCCAAAGGGCACCTGTAGCACCGCTTGGGTGAAAGCGTAGCCGCCCACGGCCACACCGGCCAAAAAGGCGGTCCCTCCGGGCAGTTGTAAGGCATACTGGGACAATACCGAGAGTACGATGAAAAGCCCAAAGAAGCGCAGAGCCACGATAAGGCTCAGTGGCAAGACCTTCTTGACGATCTGTTTCAATTACAATCCTTTATGATAAAATTTCGACGAATTTATTGTAGAACTTCTATGCTGATAAAAGGGATAAAATGAGAGTTATTTTGGCTTCTTCAAACAAGGGAAAGATCAAAGAGATCCAAGATATCTTGGGCGTGGAGGCGGTGCCCTACAAGGATATCTTGCCAGATGTGGTGATCAAAGAGAGCGGCAAAAGCTTCAAAGAAAACGCACTCATCAAAGCCAAAACCATTTATGATGCGCTCAATGACCCCGAGGCCATCGTCATTGCGGATGATAGCGGCATCAGTGTACCGGCTCTTGGGGGTGAGCCCGGGATCTATAGCGCTAGATATGTGGGCAAGGGGGCCAGTGACAAGGAGAATTTGGCCAAACTGATCCAAAAGCTTAAAGAAAAAGGGATTACAAGGACTCCTGCATACTATACCGCAGCTATCGCTATCGTGGGTAAAGATATGGAGCAGACGGTCCATGGCTGGATGTGGGGGGAGGTGATCGATGAGGCCAGAGGCGATAAAGGTTTTGGGTATGATCCGATGTTTATCCCAGAGGGTTTTGAGCAGACTTTGGGCGAACTGGAGGGGAGTGTAAAACGGCGCATCAGCCACCGCTCCAAAGCCTTGGAGCTAGCTAAAATAGTACTCAAGAGGATAGGATGAAAGAGCGGTTTTATCAGGATCTAAGAATGATTTACAAAAAGCTCCAAGAAGAGCAGCGCCAGCTCCAAAAGATGTACAAATGCCTCCAACCCCATCGTAGCCTCTTTGAGCCCGAGCTGGAGGAGTACGAGGCGCTGCTGGAGGATTTTTTGGAATTTGTGGGGCTGCCTAAAGATAGTGAGACGATGCTGGCGGCGATCAACCGCATCGTCAATCTGCGAGAGGATGCGCTGCTGCAAGTACTAAGCGACCGGGAGGAAGAGGAAAAAATCGCCGCCAAAGAGCGAGCCTTTGTGTGGGTAAGTCGGTTTTATTTGGCCAACTTTGAGAGGCGTTTGGAGTGGATAGAGTCCAAGGGGCTGCTCACCCCTTTTTATCGCACGATTTTGCGAGGGGCGCATGAAGTTGGGGAGATGATGAGCCAGTGGCAAAGCAGCTGGATGGCCCAGATTGTCTATGGGATCAACAAAGAGCTTTTTCGCCTCTTCAACGGCGATGAGGAGAGGATCGTCGAAATGCTCCAGTCCAAAAATCTTTTGGATCTAGGGCATGAAGGAGAGGTGGGCGATCGCTGCTACTCGGTGCTTAGGCTCAAAGAGGATGGCTCGTATGAGCGGCTCTGTTATGCCCAAGCTTTCGAGGAGGAGGTGCAAGAGGTCTCTAAAAGACTTGAAAAACTCGTAAGTAGGCTCAGTGGCCTAGAGGATGAGGTTTTTAGCCAAAAAGAGGAGTGGATAGCCTATTTTCAAGCCATTATCAAAGCACTACAAGAGCGTGATATAGATAAACTTATTCCCAAATGGGCCGATGTGGATAGGGCTTGGATGGGTATTACTACACCTATACAAATCGGCCATCCACTAGAGTACTATGAGGACCATTATCGAAAAGCGGTGGCACTGGAGTGGGACGTGCGCCTCAGTGATCCAGACTACCCCAAAGGAGAGCGGGCAAAGAAAATGGAGGCGATGTTTCGGTCGCTCTATCAGCGTATCGGTATCGAAGCGCCTACTATCTTCGAGCAGACCATCTCCAATCTTCAAAAAGTTCAGCTTTATGTGGGCAGACCTTTTAGCTATTATGGCAGTGAGTTCAATGGTCTTTTTAGTGCTCAGGTGGTGCCAAACGATGAGAAAGTAAGCCAAGAGTATGGCAAGAAGATTTTCGCCTATCCCGATCTGATTTTGCAAACCCAACGGGCCAAGCCTAAAATGCGTCTGACCCGTGAAATCTTTGGGAGAGAGTTGGCGCAAAAATTTAGAGAGCTTTTGGAGGATGAGAAGAGCTGGCATACCATTTATGACATCACCACTATCGGTCACGAGTATGGGCATATCTTGTGGATGGACGAGAGCAGCGAAGCGGTGATGAACGCTTCTGGGATGTTCAAGCTGGCCGAAGAGTTCAAAGCCACTACGGGAGGACTCGTAGCCTACTTTTCGTATGAAGCGCCTAGGCTTTGGGAGGAGCTGTTGCTCGATCACATCCAGCGCTCCGTTGCACTCATTGGCTGGATGGAGGTACCAGAGGTATTGCCCTATTATGTGGAGGGGCTTTTGCATCTGCAAGGACTTTTTGAAAGCGGAATACTGCGTTTTGAGGAGCGATTAGAGGTAGATATGGGCCTAGAGGCTTTTGAGAGACTTAAAAAATGGTATTTGGTTACCTATGAGGATTTAGCCAGAGTCTATCTCAAAAAAGAGAATGTTAAAAAATTTTTGGATAAGATGATAGTTAAGGATAAAAATTATTATCCTAAAGATAAAAGAGTGGATAGATTCGTTCGCCACTACTATGGCCTATACCAAAAAATAGGGAGAGAATTGGATAAGGAGTAGATGATGATACGATGGTTGATGGTAGCGGGTATGATGTTGTCGTGGCTTTTTGGAGCGACGGCCAATACATACTATGTCAAAGAGCTTAAAGCTTATCTTACGGCAAAACCTTTTGATCTAAAAGGTGCCTTTTATCCGTACGATTTTGATGGCGATGGTCACATTGCGTACAATGAATGGGTCTATGAGAGTATGATAACTGGCCGTACCTATAGACTTTTGGGGACTATGCCTACGCCAAATAATAATTTTGGTTTTGTGCCCGTAGAGGTACATCTTGGAAATCGAGAGCCTCAAGGCTATTTTGTCTTTATCGATTTTCCAAAAGATCAAGAGAGGATTTTCTCTTGGGCTTATCTTTCCATAAAAAGTGGAAAAGTCTATAAATTAATGGGAGCTACGCCACAACACCGATTTGATTATTTGCCTTTGAACAATATGACTTTTACGATAGAAGATACAAAAGCTTTTATCGTCTATACCTCCGAGGGAGAGTTTGTAGATATTATGGGAGCGTATGATACGCCCGGTTTTAGCTGGTTCGTAGATATTCGTGACTCTTTTGGTTATGTAGCCGATGGACTTGAGGGTATCCAAATTCTTGATCTATCCGATCCGACCAATCCAACGCTTTATGCGCATATATCTACGCCCAACGCTTTAAAAGTGGTATCGGGAGGACAGGGACGAGAACTTGTGATGGACGAGCAAGCGGGATTGGTCGTAGTCGATACGAGCGCTATGCAAAAAGTCTCTAACTTTCCCATCAGCGGTGCGAGTGTCGTAGACATCGCCTATGATGCGACAAGAAATAATGTGGTTGTGGCTACCGATGCCAAAGGCGTTTATATATTTCATATGGCAGGTTCGACTTTCACGCCTATCGATCATATCGAAAATGTTTGTGGAGCAGCCGTTAAAGTTGCGGTACAAGGGGATAGACTCTATGTAGCCGATAGCGCAAAAGGTCTTTTAAAATATGGTTTAAATGCCGTGGGCGCCGCCTCTTTTTTAGGTGCTTTGGATGCACCAAATATCAAGGATTTTATCGTAGGGCCTCAGCGTATCTATATAGCTTATGAAAACTCCGCCCATATTGATATGTTTAACGGCTTTAATGGCCAAAAAGAGAGTTTGGAGAATGGAGAGGCTGTGGGCAAACTCGTACTCGCTCCTGATAAGAAGAGGCTGTATGTGCTCAACAAAGTAGCTGCCATTATGGTATATACGCTTTATGGAGGAGTGCCCCAAAAAGAAAAAGAGATCTATCTGCCCTATCCAGCTACGGATATGAAGATCTCTTCGCAAGGGGATAAAGGATATGTGACCTGTGGCGGGGATGGTTTGAAAGTATTGAAACTAAAATGACTTTAGTCAATATATATCAAAAACTTGACAAAATAGCACTAAAGTGCTATAATTCCCAAAAAATAACACAAGGAGGTGGAAAATGGTACCAATGATGATAGATCCATTCAGAGAGCTAAGAGATATTGAGAAAAAGATCGCTTCTATGCTCGAGATGGAAAAAAATGTTATTCCTACCGATCGAATGCCTAAAGAGGCGATCTGGATGCCTGCGGTCAATGAAAAAGAGGACGAAAAAGCCTACTATATTGAAGTGGACCTACCGGGTGTAAAAAAAGAGGATATCAACGTAGAGGTCAAAGACAATATCCTCGTTATCAGCGGGGAGCGAAAATTTAAAAAAGAGGAAGAAGATAAAGGCTATAAGCGTGTAGAGAGCTTCTTTGGAAAATTTGAGCGACGCTTTACTCTCCCAGCGGACGCAGATCCTGAGAGAATCGAAGCAAAAGTAGAAGATGGTGTGCTCTACATCACCATTCCTAAAATAGAACAGCACCAAAACGCTAAAAAGATTGAGGTGAAATAAGCCCCCTTGGGGGCTTGCCCCTTTTATACTTCTTTTAAACCTTCTTTTGTTATACTCCCTCTACTATTATGTCTTAATATGTCCGAAAATACTTTTTGGGCGTTTCAATTCCATATGAAAAAGGCTTTACAATGCTGCTTTTTACACCCGGACCCACTCCAGTGCCCGAGCGAATCAGACAAGTGATGGCTGCGCCTACTATCCATCATAGAACCCCCGAGTTTACTAAAATCTTCAAAGAGACCCGCTCTATGCTCATTGAGCTTTTGGATATGAAAGATGCGGTAATCTTTGCTTCTACAGGCACCGGTGCGATGGAAGCGTGTGTAACCAATTTGTGTAAGAGCAAAGCTCTTATCGTCAATGCCGGAAAATTTGGTGAGCGTTTCGTTAAGATCGCCAAAGCTTTCGATAAAGAGGTGGTAGAGCTACAATATGATTGGAATACGGCGGCCAAAAAAGACGATGTTATCGAGGCGATCCGCCAAAATCCAGATATCGACGCTTTTTTTATCCAAATTTGTGAGAGCTCTGGAGGGCTACGCCATCCAGTTGAAGATATTGCCCAAGCGATCAAGGCGATCGATCCAAAGATTACTGTCGTAGCCGACGGGATTACCGCAGTGGGTGTAGAGCCTATCGATACGACCCATATCGATGCGCTCATTACGGGGAGCCAAAAGGCTTTGATGCTGCCTCCGGGTTTGGCGATGGTAGGTCTAAGCAGCCACGCGTTAGCTAAGATCGGTGATGGCGTGGGTTTTTATTTTAATATGGCCGCTGAGCTTAAAAAACAAAGAGAAGGAACTACCGCTTACACGGCGGCCACTACGCTTATCATTGGTCTTAGGGAAGTACTGACTATTTTGCTCAAAGAGATCGGGATGGATGAGATCTACGATCAGACCGATCGTAGGGCTACGGCTACGAGAGTGGCGTTAGAGGGATTGGGATTGCAGATTTATCCACAAAAGCCCGCAAATGCTATGACGGCCGTGTATGATGAGGATGCCGAGAATATTCGAAAAATTCTTAAAAATCGTTATGGCGTTCAGGTAGCCGGTGGTCAAGATCATCTCAAAGGCAAGCTCATCCGTATCAATCATATGGGACTTATCGAGCCTTATGAGGCGGCTTGGGTGGTAGATTCTATGGAAAAGGCTCTTAGCGATCTTGGGCGTATCGAGTATCGAGGCGAAGCCAATAGAGTCTTTAACAATATCTACTACTTTGAGGAGTGAGATGATCTACGAGCACGAGATACCAAAGGGAGCAAGGCTCTACTTTGGCCAAAGCGCCAAACTTAAACGCGATATCGAGCGACTTGCCAGCGATCTTTTATACAAAGAAGGATTTGAAGAGATCGATACACCCCTTTTTTCGTATCATCAGCATCATTATCTAGAGGATGAAAAAGAGCTTATCACTTTGCACGACGAGCAAAACAGGCGGCTCTCCTTGCGAGCCGATAGTACTATTGATGTAGTACGCCTTATTACCAACAGGCTTGGCAGAAGCACGGAGCATAAAAAATGGTTTTATATCCAGCCAGTCTACCGCTACCCTACCTACGAGTATAATCAAATCGGTGCCGAAGTACTAGAAAATGCCGAAGTTGGCCAGATGTTGCGCATTGTACTGGAGTTTTTCTCCCGTATCGGTTTGCGTCCGACTTTACAAATATCCAATATCCAAATACCAAAGATTTTGGCCAAAGAGTATAATATCTCTCTTGATGTGCTCAAACATATGGATATCGATAGATTGTTAGAGAGCGAACAAGAGTGGATGGTACGGCTTTTACATCTGCATTCTGCCGATCAAATAGGCGAGCTTTTGGGTCTTGTACCCCAAATTATCGAGGAGGAGCTTGTCAAAATTAAAGAGCTCAGTGATTTTGTCCACTACGACAATCTCATCATAGCGCCTTTGTATTATGCCAATATGCGCTACTACCAAGATCTTTTTTTTCGCTTTTTTCAAAACAACGCTACTTTGGCGATGGGTGGGGAGTATGAAGCCGCAGGCATCAAAGCGAGCGGATTTTCTATCTATACCGATTTTGTGATTAATAGATTAAAAGGTGAATGATGGCAGCTGATTTGATTGTAGGTATCCAGTGGGGAGATGAGGGGAAAGGCAAAATCGTCGACCTTTTGGCTCAAAAGTACGATATTGTTTGTCGCTACCAAGGTGGACACAATGCGGGCCATACTATCGTGGTGGCGGGCAAAACCATCGCTTTGCACCTGATCCCCTCTGGTATTCTCAACCCAAAAGCTACCAATATTATCGGTAACGGCGTAGTGGTGAGTCCCGAGGCTTTGCTCAAAGAGATGGAGCAGTTTGATAATCTTGAGGGCAGGCTGCTCATCAGCGACAAGGCGCATCTGATCTTCAAATATCACGAGCAGATAGATAAAGCCAGAGAGCGCTTACGGGGCAAGAACGCCATCGGTACCACAGGACGAGGCATCGGCCCAGCTTATAGTGATAAAGTAAGCCGCCAAGGCCACAGAATGGGAGAACTTCGAGATATCGATACGCTTTTGGATAAAATAATGGACTATTTCAAAGCCAACGAAGCCTATTTCAAGGCTCTTGGCATCGCCTCGCCCAAAAAGGAGGAGTTGCGAGAGGAGCTTGAACTCTATCGGCAAAGATTGCTCCCTTTTGTCGTGGACGCTACCAACTATTTGTGGGAGAAAATGGAGCGGGGTGGACACAAGATTTTACTCGAAGGTGCTCAAGGTACGATGCTTGATATCGATCACGGCACCTATCCGTATGTCACAAGCTCCAATACTATCGCTGCAGGCGCTTGTACGGGACTTGGACTCGCTCCCAAAGATATCGGCAAAGTGACCGGTATCGCCAAAGCCTACTGTACAAGGGTTGGGAACGGCCCATTTCCTACGGAGGAGCTGGGAGCTTTGGGCGATAGGCTAAGAGAGCAGGGGCATGAGTTTGGTACCACCACGGGGCGGCCAAGACGCTGTGGATGGTTTGATGCGGTAGCGGCGAGATATGCCTCCCGTCTCAACGGATGCGACGAGCTGGCCCTTATGAAACTCGATGTCTTGGATGGTTTTGAAAAAATCAAAGTGGCCGTCGCTTATGAATATGAAGGAGAGCGTATAGGATATGTCCCTAGCGATTTGGAAAATGTACGACCCGTTTATGAAGAGTTTGCGGGGTGGGATAAAGTAGAGGGCGTAAGAGGATGGGATGATTTGCCCATAGAGGCCAAGCTCTATATCGAGGCGCTGGAGGATCTGACCGATACCCGGATCGGCATCCTCTCCACAAGTCCGGATCGAGCCGATACGATTATAAGAAAATAAGGAGACTCGATGAGACTTAGAGTGGCACACGCACCATATGTAGCCCATAAAATTGCGATAGATTTGGTAAAAAGCGGGATCGTCACTCTAACCAGTGGTGTAGAGCCCGTGGTACGGGTAGCGCAAGAGGTTTTGGAAGAGGAGCTTAAAAAAGAGGCGGCTTTGGATGAGCGGGTTAAAGAGCTGATGGAGGAGAACGAAGAGGAGATAGAGTTTAATTTAGCCGATACGAAGCAGCTTTTTTGGATGATAAAAAAGCGATTGGCTCCCGAGTATGGCGTGATTTTGGATTATGAGGATAAATACAACGATATTGCCCACAAAGTACTCAAAAGACTTTATGAAGAAGATCTCATCAACTATCATGTCCCCGACAACAAAGTCAAAAATATCATTTACGACGCGATTACCGGATATATCAAATCCTACGACGAGATCGAGGATATCGTATTAGAAAAGATCAGCCACTACAAGCGCAAGCTCATCCCGGGGACCGAAGAGTTTGAGATCGTCTTTCAAAAACTGCTAGAAGATGAGCTTCGCAAAAGAGGGATGATGGTATGAAAAGAGTCTGGATCTATCTAGAAAACGGCCTTTTTCTGGAGGCCAAAAGCTTTGGAGCCGAGGGAACCAAAACGGGGGAGATTGTCTTTAATACTTCGATGACGGGCTATGAGGAGATCGTTACCGATCCAAGTTACGCCGGGCAGTTTGTCACCTTTACGATGCCAGAGATCGGGAATGTGGGAGTCAACGAAGAGGATATGGAGAGTAAAAGAGCATGGCCAAAAGGGATCATCGTGCGCTCTTACCAAAAGCGTTACTCCAATTTTCGTGCCCAAAAGGCTTTGGACGAGATGCTTAAAGAGTTCGATGTAATGGGGATATGTGATATCGACACGAGAGCCTTGACCAAACGCATCCGAGACGAGGGGGCCTGTATGATGATCGCTTCCACCGAGATCGATGACAAAGAGGAGCTAGCAAGACTTTTAGCAGCGGCCCCTAGGATCGAAGAGATCGACTATATCAAAGCGGTTTCTACCAAAAAGCCCTACCGCCACACAAGCGCCACCTATGACGCCAAAAATTTTCGCTACAAGGAGCCGCCGTCCGCTAAAGCCAAAATCTATGTGTGTGACTTTGGAGTCAAGCGAAACATTCTCAATCACTTGGTAGAAGCGGGATTAGAGGTGGAAGTGCTTCCACATACTTTTGATGAGCAGCAGGTGATAAAAGAGTATAAAAGCGGCAAAATAGATGGGGTCTTTCTCTCCAATGGTCCGGGCGATCCGCTCATTTTGGAAGAGATCCACCAAAAAATTCAGCGCCTCATCGAGGCTAAGATCCCAATGTTTGGGATCTGTCTTGGTCATCAGCTCCTCTCCATAGCCCACGGCTATCCTACCTACAAGCTCAAATTCGGTCACCACGGGGGCAACCATCCGGTACGAAACGAGCAGACAAAAAGAGTGGAGATTACGGCTCAAAATCATAACTACAATGTACCTGCAGGGATCCAGACTATTGCCGAAGTAACCCATAAAAACCTTTTTGATGGTACAATAGAAGGAGTGCGCTACAAGGATGAGCCCATCTTTAGCGTCCAGCACCATCCAGAAGCAAGTCCGGGCCCGCACGATAGTGCCTATATTTTTGAAGAATTCGCCAAATTAATCTTAGAACAAAAGGAGAAAAGATGTTAGAGTTTTTAAAAAGGATGACGGAGTGGATACTCCAAAAAGAGGAAGAGGCCGCTAAAAACTGCAAGATTCCCATCGAAGAGATCGAGCGTCAAATTCAGATAGTCAAAGAGAAAAAGCAAAAACTTGAGGAGGAGTGTCAAAAAAATATCTCTGAACTCGATCGACTCATCGGGCGATTGGAGAGCATTAAAAACGTTGAAATCGTCAAGTGCGCTCAAAAAGAGCAGAAGTAATTTACAAAAAATTAACACTTTAAGACTATACTTAAAGTGCCAG
>WGAT01000041.1 GCA_015494715.1 Campylobacterota bacterium | reverse complement strand
TAGTGGAGAGCTTGATTTTTTTATGGGTTTTATCTTCGAATCGATACTCGCTAGATTTATGAATATAGTGCATTGCCCTATCCACTGCCCCATGCGTATATCCATACACCCCTCCGGCGATCGCTACTACCAAAAACAGACCCAAAAGATACCTGTAATCGATCTGCCAGCGTCGTTCCAAAGCCCAAAAGATAGCTCCAAATACTACGATAGCCGCCACTTGGAGCCAAAAAGGAATAGGCAGCAAAGGAATGAGCAGCAGCACTCCGCCCAAAAGAGCAGGTACATTTTTCCTATCAAAAATCAAAAGATAGAACACGAAAAATGCCCAAAGCCCAAAAAGGAGCGGTTTGGCTGAGTGGTACCAAAGCATAAAAAGAGCTCCAAAGATCGCAGCGACTACACCGTACCACACTACTCCTCGCACGGCTAAAGCGATCAAAGCCCAAAGAATGAAGAAAAAGAGCACGAAATTGAGCATATCGGTATCGGTATAACCCATATGGGTACGAAAGTAGTAGTTCACCCCGATCGATGCGGCCAAAGCGGCCCAAAAGCCAATTTCTGGCTTTTTAAATTCATTTAAGATTAAAATGATTGGCACAACGATCAATGAAGCAAGAAATGCCGGAAGCACAAACATCACCGTTTCGATATCGAGATGAGTGAGTCGCACAACCCAGTAGATCAAAAACCCAGGAGCAGTTTCATTATTGAAACTCAGATGATGGCCGACCAACAGCTGCTTGGCATAACTTCCATAAAGTCCCGCATCCGCCGTCCATAGAGCGATCACATGGCCGTTATACATAAATTCTGGATGGGTTTTGGCCAAAAAATAGAGTAAAAAGCGAGCGATAAGGGCAAAAAGATAGGCTAGTACGATGTAAATGAGTACACTTTTCCTCATATTTCCATCCTTTATTCTTCATATGGATTTATATTAATTGTAACACACCAAACCAAAGAGAGGATTGAGAAAGAGTGAGGATATTTAAGAAAAACGCTTATATTCAAAGAAGTCGTCGAAAGATTCTTAAGCGAAAGAGAAAAGTTTTAGCGTGCTCATAGCGCTGTTCGTGCTGTCTTGGCCTCACAAAAGCTACTTAGCTTTGTAAGAAAGTGCGTACGATCGTTTTTTCATCTCAGAGGCCCTCTAGGCCTCTTTATTTAGATCAATCCCCTCCAATACTCTCATCATAATCTAAGGGAGTAGCCGATTCGTCGGGTACATAATCTTTGCCAAAATCCGCTTTGGCAATTTCTAGCGCTTCGATCAGATCGTCGATGTTTTCATATGGGATATGGACTTTCCACTCAGGATTGAGAGGATTGCCCTTAAGCGATACACCGATACTGACTACCGGCTCGCTTCCTGGACCATAGGGCTCGGTAATATGGGCCACACTAACAACCCCATCTTTCGTACCATGCAGGTGAAACATTTTGATTTCGGTATGGGTTTTTGCCATCCTCGCCTCCTTGTATGATTTAGAAAAATTATAACAAAGAATCGAGGCAGCTTATGCGACTAAAATAGCACTACTTCGATTTTTTAAGCATTCTGGCCAGCAGACCTTGGAGCTTAAGCCAGCTTTTGTGCTCCATCAAAGGAAAACCGGAGTAGGTTTTGCCTCCCTCTATCGATTTGGTCACCCCGCCTCGAGCGCCGATGACGGCAAAATCACCGATACTTAGATGCCCAGCCGTAGCACTTTGTCCTCCCATCACCACATTGCGGCCGATTTTGGTGGATCCACTGATACCCACTTGAGCCGCCATCAATACATTCTCCCCGATCTCGCTATTGTGCCCTATCTGGATGAGATTGTCGATTTTGGTGCCCTTTTTGATGATGGTCGAGCCAAAAGCGGCTCGATCGATAGTACAATTGGCTCCGATCTCCACATCATTCTCGATGATCACATTACCATTTTGATAGAGCTTGATGTGGCGACCATCACGAGTGTGGGCAAATCCGTAGCCGTCACTGCCAATGACGGTGCCGGCGTGGATGATGCAGTTTTGACCAATCTTGCAATCTCGATAGATAGTGACATTTGGATAGATAAGCGTCCCTGCGCCTATATGGACATTGTCACCCACCACGACCCCTGGCATCAATGTCACGCCCTCTTCGATCACGCTCCCATAGCCTACATAAACGCCATCTGCAATCACCGCACTCTTAGCAATACGAGGGGACTTGCCGGAGGTCTCAAAAGGGGGCTTGGCAAAAAGTTTGGAGATTTTGGCCAGATCGAGGTAAGGATCCAAGCTGATTAGGGCACTGACCCCTTGAGGCAGATGCTTCACATGCTCTGGTCGCAACAGCACACCCGCCGCTTTTGTAGTGGAGAGCTTGGAGAGATACTTTGGATTGTCCAAAAAGGAGAGCTGGGTAGAGTCCGCTTTGTCCAGCGCCTCCAGCCCGCTGATCTCCCTGTCCTCTCCCACGAGCTCGAGATCGAAACGTTTGGCCAGATCTGAGAGCTTCATCACCGCTCGATCGCCACCACGCCGCTTCGTACGATCTCTTTTGGATTGAAGCGCTTGAGGGCTTCGATGAAATTTTTGATACGGCTTGGCTCATCCGCCGCCATGATGATAGCCGTATCTTTGCCGATATTGACGATGTTACCGTTGTACGCCCGACACAGCGCTTCCACGTCCGAGAGCCGCTCTTCCAGGGGAATCTTGGCCATTACCATCTCTTTTTCCACCAGCTCGCTATGCTCGATCACTTTATAGACCGGGATGAGCTTGTGCAGCTGCTTGATGATCTGCTCGATGACTCTTGGACTCCCACTGGTAACTATTGTGAGTCTGGAGTATTTGCTCCCGGGAATTGGAGCGACAGTAAGAGTCTCGATATTGTAGCCCCTAGCGGCAAAGAGTCCGGTGATGCGACTGAGTACGCCATGCTCGTTGAGGACGATGACGGAAATCACTCTTCTTTCTATCTTCATGATCAATCCTTATATTCTAAGAGCATATTGTACAGACTTCCGCCAGCGGGCACCATAGGAAGCACATTTTCATACCTGTCCACCAGCACGTCGATCAAGGCAACGACCCCTTTACTGATAGCCTCATCCAAAGCCTCGTCAAACTCCTCTTTGGTTTTGACCCGATAACCTACTCCTCCAAAACTCTCGGCTAGCTTGACAAAATCTGGCTGCATCGATAGATCGGTCTCGGCGTAGCGCTTGTCGTAAAAAAATGTCTGCCACTGGCGCACCATACCAAGATAGTTGTTGTTGAGGATGATATTGATCACGGGGAGCCGATACTCCACCGCAGTCATCAGCTCTTGGATATTCATAAGTATCGAGCCATCCCCCGTAAAGTTGATACTGATCTCATCGGGTACGCCTCGCTTGACCCCCATAGCTGCCGGGAAGCCAAAGCCCATTGTCCCAAGCCCCCCACTGGTGATGAACTCTCTTGGTCTTGTAAAAGGATAGTACTGCGCCGTCCACATCTGGTGCTGTCCTACATCCGTAGAGATCCGGGCTTTGCCTTTGAGCTTTTCGCCCACTCGCTGGATCACCCACTCTGGCTTGAGCACTTTGTCGCTATCTTCATACTTAAGAGGATGGAGCTCTTGGTAGCGCTTGAGGATCTCTCGCCACGCTTCGTAGCGCTCAGGATCCACCTTTTGCTCGATAAGCGGCGCCATCTCTTCCAGTACCGCTTTGAGATCCCCGACGATCGGATAATCTATATGCACAAGTTTGCCAATGGAACTTGGATCGATATCCACATGGATGATCTTGGCATATTTGGCAAATTCAGAAAGTTTTCCCGTCACCCTATCATCAAACCTCGGTCCCAAGGCGATCAAAAGATCCGCTTCGCTCATAGCCATATTGGCCGCATAGGTGCCATGCATCCCCACCATGCCCAAAAGCATCGGATCGTCGTAACGAAGCGTCCCTCTAGCCATCAAGGTCTCTACCGCCGGTATCTGAGTAGCCGCAACGATGCGGCGCACCAGATCGGCACTGTTGGAGTGGATGATACCCCCTCCGAGATAAAAGACCGGCTTTTTGGCGTTGACTATAGCCTCCACCGCCTTTCGAATCTGCCTTGTGTTGCCTTTAATCGTGGGCTTGTAGGTTTCTAGTCTGACCTCTTTTGGATAGTCGAACTCCCCCATCTGCGCCGTTACATCCTTTGGAATGTCCACATGCACGGGACCCGGTCTGCCGCTCCTTGCCAGATAGAAAGCCTCCGCCAAAATGAGAGGCAGCTCCTCGGCACTTTTGACCAAGAAGTTGTGCTTGGTACAAGGCCGGCTAATCCCCACCGCATCGATCTCTTGGAACGCATCTGTCCCTATCATGGAAAGGGGCACCTGTCCGCTGATCACCACCAAAGGGATCGAGTCCATATAGGCGGTAGCCAGTCCCGTCACCGCATTGGTAAAGCCAGGACCACTGGTCACAAAAGCCACGCCCACTTTGCCCGTGGCCCTCGCATAGCCATCAGCCGCATGGACTGCCGCTTGCTCGTGACGGGTCAAAATATGCTGAAAATATTTGTGCTTATAAATCTCGTCGTAGACATTCATTATGGCGCCGCCCGGATATCCAAAAACTACTTCGACGCCTTCTTTGCGCATCGCTTCTACTACCATCTGCGCACCGCTCATCTGTGCCATCGCCGCTCCTACTTTGAGTTGTCTTGATGCTCGCAAAGATCGAGGGCCACGCCTTCGCGCACCCCCTCGTCACTGACGACCATCTCTTTGTATCCAGAAATTCGCAAAATCTCCTCAAGTATAACAAGACCCGCTATGATCGCATCCTCTCGCCCTATCCCTACAAGCTTGGAACGCTCTTTGGGGTCGAGGAGGATCAGCCGCTTATACGCCTTTTGGATATCTTGCACAT